>CACIML010000050.1 GCA_902587735.1 uncultured Pelagibacteraceae bacterium | reverse complement strand
TTGAATTGATTAGAGAAATTTTATTAGGCGGCATTAAAACAGTTGTCACATTTACCAGTTGGGATTGGATAGATAAAAATCCATGGGCAGAACTGCCGGGTTTACCTTGGACAATCGTTGCAGCGGGTGCAGTAATATTATGTTACAAACTGAGTGGTAAAGGTCTGGCCATATTCGCTGGTTTAATCATGATTTATATTTCTGTATTTGGTCAATGGAAACCTGCGATGCAAACACTTTCTTTTATATTGGTAGCAGCACCACTTTCTTTCATTTTTGGTTTGATCTTAGGCATTATGGCTTTTAAGAGCAAACGTGTTGAGAAAGCTTTATATCCTATACTCCTAGTGATGCAGACCATGCCACAATATGCAGTTTTAGTTCCTGCAATGGTTCTTTTTGGAATTGGAGATCATGCTGCAGTTATTATAACAATGGTTGTTGCTATTCCACCAATGATCTTATTAACTTTATTGGGTCTTAGAGCGGTACCTCCCGAAGTTATTGAAGCTGGCAAAATGAGTGGATGTAATAATTTTCAACTTATGAGCAAAGTATTAATTCCAACTGCAAGAAGAGACATTTTAATTGGAGTCAATCAGGTCATTATGGTGTGTTTTTCTATGGCGGTTATTTCAGCTTTTATAGGCGCTAAAGGATTAGGGTGGAATTTATTGTTAGCTTTAAATCAACTGAATATTGGATTGGCACTGGAAGCCGGCTTATGTATTAGTATGATTGCAATACTGCTAGATAAAATGTCTTTGGCTTGGGCAAATAAACAAGAAGATTATTTTGGCAACCTAACGTTTTTTCAGCGTTATAAAAATACATTATTTTTTACTGGAGCAGTATTAATAGGAGTGATATTTGCCTATGCTGGATCTTTTTTGTTTAAAGACAGTTTTAATTACTTTTTTGAGATTCCACATAATAAAGGAATATCATTTGCAGATTTCTGGAATAAAGGTGTTGATTGGATTTGGGACACATTCTTTCAAACTTTAAAAATATTTAATACTTGGTTAATTACAGAAGTTCTTCAACCTATGAGAGCCTTATATTTAAGAATGCCAGCAGTTGCTACTTTAGTATTAGTGGTCGGAGCAGGTTATATAATTGGTGGAATTCGTTCAGCTTTTACAGTGGGTGGATTAGCATTATTTATAGCGCTTAGTCCATGGTGGGATAGAGCTTTAGTCACAACTTATATGGCAACTTTTGGAGTTATTGCATCTTGCACAATTGGATTAACCGTTGGAACTTTATGTCAACAAAATCAATATACCACAAAATTTATGTTGGCAGTTTGTGATATTTTTCAAACGTTTCCTTCTTTTGTATATTTAATTCCAGTAATGATGCTTTTTGGTATAACGGATACATCAGTATTAATTGCAGTAATTGTTTACGCAACTATACCTGCTACCAGGTACACTATTGAGGGATTAAGAAGTGTTCCACCTGCTTTGCATGACGCAGCCACAATGTCTGGTGTAACGAAATTACAAAGATTAATAAATATAGAATTTCCAGTAGCGTTTCCTCACATGATGCTTGGTGTAAATCAAACAATCGTATTTGCTTTGTTTATGGTAATTATAGGAGCATTTATTGGAACAGAAGATTTAGGACAATATATTCTAAAAGCTTTATCTGATAAAAAAGGCGGAGGTAAAGGATTAATACTTGGTATATGTGTCGCTTTCATAGCTCTAATATTTGATAATTTAATTCGAACTTGGGTAGAAAAAAGAAAAAAGCACCTTGGTATAGCTTAAAATTGTGAAAAAATTTTTAGTTGCTATTGATCAAGGCACTACATCAACAAGAGTAATCCTGTTTGATGTAAAAGGGAGTGTAAAATTTATATCTCAGTACGAATTAAAACAATATTTTCCAAAAAATGGTTGGGTAGAACATAATCCAAATGAAATTTGGTTAACTACATTAAAAGCATTAAAAAAAGTTATAAATAAAGCCTCACTTTTAAAAGGCAATATAATAAGCATA
>CACIML010000049.1 GCA_902587735.1 uncultured Pelagibacteraceae bacterium | reverse complement strand
TTTGGAATAGTATTTATTTTAGTAGGCTTGGCATTTAAAATTTCTGCTGTCCCTTTTCATATGTGGGCTCCTGATGTTTACGAAGGATCTCCTACCTCAGTCACTCTTTTTTTTGCTGTAGTTCCAAAAATTGCAGCATTAACTGTGTTTATAAGATTTTTATATGTGCCCTTTATTAATATGATTGATCAATGGCAAATAATTGTAATCTTCCTATCAATTGCTTCAATGATTTTTGGTGCTTTAGCCGCCATTGGACAAAAGAATTTAAAAAGATTAGTTGCTTATAGCTCGATTGGCCACATGGGTTTTGCTTTAGCGGGCTTAACCACAGGAACCAATGAAGGGATACAAAGTTCTATTATTTATATTTCAATTTATACAGTAATGAATTTGGGATTATTTAGCTGTTTATTTATGCTGAAACGTAATGATAAATATTATGAAAATATTGATGACCTATCAGGGTTTTCAAAAAATCATCCTTTAATTTCTTTATCTTTATTAATTATTCTTTTTTCGTTAGCCGGAATACCTCCTACGGCAGGATTTTTTGCTAAATTTTATTTGTTTAAAGCTATATTAAAAGAGTCTATGTATTTTTTAGCAATAACAGGTTTGTTATCAACTGTAATTTCAGCATTTTATTATTTAAGAATAATAAAAATTATTTATTTTGATCAAGAAAAAGAGAAATACGATTCTGATTCCAGTATAGGCTTAAAACTTACATTATCACTATCAACATTGTTAATTCTTTTATATTTCATTTACCCAAGCAGGTTAGTAGAAATAGTCTCAAGAATTAATATTATTTAATGAAATTAAAAAAATTTAAATTTAAAACTGTTAATAGTACCAATGATATTGCGATAAGATTGATTAAAAAGACAAATAATAAATTTGGTGTAATAGTTGCAGATAAACAAAAAAAAGGTCGTGGTCAACGTGGAAATAAATGGATTTCGTATAAAGGAAACTTGTTTGTAAGTATTTTTTTTAGCCTTGAAAAAATTAATATGTCATTAAAGCAACTAACCAAAGTTAACTGTTTTTTAATTAAAAAAATACTTTTGCAATTTTGCAGAAAAAGAATTTATATTAAGCCTCCAAATGATTTACTTATAGATAAAAAAAAGATTTGTGGAATTCTTCAAGAAACAATTAAAAAAGCTAACACAACATATTTTATTGTTGGTGTTGGAATAAATCTAATAAACAGTCCAAATATAAAAAATTATCCTACTACAAGTATTTTAGAACTTACAAAAAATAAAGTTAATAAAAAAAAAATTATTACTGAATTAGTAAATATTTACAAAGAATTTCTTGATAAAACCTCAAAATTAAGTTTAAAAACAGTAAAAAATTTATAAAATGTTTTTAGTTGGAGATATTGGAAATACTGACACTAAAATATGCTTAGTTGATTCAAAAAAAATTGTTAGAAAAATTAACTTTTCTTCAAAAAATGTAACTAATATACAATTAAAAAAAAAACTCAAGAAACTAAGACTGGAAAATTTAAATTTGAAAAAATGTTTATTTTGTTCAGTTGTTCCAAAAACTTTCAAGGTAATAAAAAAATATATTAAAAATAATTATAAGATTAAATGTCTAGAATTAAAAGATTTACAAATTAGTAAATTGATTAAAATTAAAGTTAACAAAAAAACAAATTGGATCCGACCGCATAGCAAATGCTATTGGCTCGATGAATAATAAAGACAATTTTATTATTTTGGATTTTGGTACAGCAACAACATTTGATGTTTTAATCAAAAATGTTTATCTTGGTGGCATTATTTCCCCAGGTATAAAACTTTCTTTAGATACACTTGTTGAAAATGCATCATTAATACCTAATTTAAGACTTAAAAAAATTTACAAAGTAATAGGCTCAGACACAGTTAACGCTGTAAGATCTGGTTTTTTTTGGGGTTATAGAGGTTTAATTGAGAATATTGTAAATCTTATTAAAAAAGAAACTAAAAAATCTTTTAAAATAATAGTTACAGGTGGATTTTCACATTTGTTTAATAAATTTAATAATAAAAAAGTATCTATAAATAAAGACATTACAATTAAAGGCCTTATCAAGGTTG
>CACIML010000048.1 GCA_902587735.1 uncultured Pelagibacteraceae bacterium | reverse complement strand
ATTGCTTTTTGGAAAATTAATTGGAAAAGATTCTTTTGGTAATAAATATTATGAAAGTAAATCTGGCAAAAGATGGGTCATTTATAAAGATGAAGTGGATGCATCTAAAATTCCAATTGAGTGGTATTCTTGGATACACTTTACTCCTAATAAAATTCAAAATTCTCACGATTTAGAAAAGTATGATTGGCAGAAACCTCATCAATCAAATCAAACAGGCACTGAAAATTCTTATCATCCAAACAAAAATAATAATGAAATTGAGAAAAAATATAAAAATTGGAAAAGTTAATTTTTTGAAATTATTTATTATTGTTATATTTATATTTTATAAATCAAGTATAAATGCTCTAGAAAATTCAGAATCACTTGAGGGTAATTTTATTGAAATTAAGATTTTGGATAAAGTTAGTTCAAAAAATAATATTTTAAAAATAAAAATTGGCAAAGAACAAAAATTTAAAAATCTTTCAATTAAATCCTTAAAATGCAAAAATTCTGAATTTGATGATGATCCTGAAATTACAGCATATCTTCAAGTTAAAGATTTAACTAATAAAAATAACGATGAAGTATTTATTTTTAATGGATGGACTTTTTCTTCAAGTCCTACCGTAAAACCTTTTGACCACCCTGTATATGATATTTGGCTTACGAAATGTTATTAAATAATTTTTTCATTATCTAACCAGCTAACATTAAAGTTAGATTTAATAAATTTTTCGTGTTTTAATAATTTCTTATGTAATTCTATGGTTGTAGTAATTCCATCAATTACAAATTCATCCAAAGAACGTAACATTCTTTGTATTGCTTCATTTCTATTTCTTCCATGACATATTAACTTACACACCATGCTATCGTAATAAGGAGTTATTTTATACCCTTGGAAAATAGAACCATCTACCCTAGTTCTGAATCCTGATGGCTGATGACAAACTCCAATTGTACCGGGGCAAGGTTGGAAGTTTTTACTTGGATCTTCAGCATTTATTCTACATTCAATTGCATGTCCTCTTGGTTTTATATCATTTTGTGTTAGTGCAGTTTCTCCAGTGAAAGCAATGTGAATTTGTTCTTTTATAATATCTATACCAGTAACAACTTCTGTTACTGGATGTTCTACTTGAACTCTTGTATTCATTTCCAAGAAAAAAAACTTTTTATCCTCATAAATAAATTCAACAGTTCCTGCTCCTTCATATCCAATTTTACTTACCATATTTACTGTTTTTTCAAATAAATCTTTTCTTATTTCATTGGTTAAAATTGGACTTGGTGTTTCTTCAATAAGTTTTTGATGTCGTCTTTGAACAGAACAATCTCTTTCATGTAAATGAATAGTTCTATTTTTTCCAGACAATATTTGAACTTCAATATGTCTAGGATTTTGAAAAAATTTTTCAATGTAAACTTCATCATTGCCAAAATATTTCATTGCTTCAATTTTTGCAGCAGAAAAAGATAAATCAAAATCTTTTTCATTATGAACAATTTTCATTCCTTTACCACCACCACCTCCCGCTGCTTTTATCAATACAGGAAATCCTATTTTTTTAGATATTTCTTTAGCCTGTTTTGAGTCTGAAACTCCACCTTCAGAACCTTCTATAACTGGCAGTCCATATTCTTTTGCAATTCTTTTTGCTTCAATTTTATCACCCATCATTTTTATTAATTTTGAAGATGGACCAATAAACTTTATTTTATTTTCTTCAAGAATCTTCGCAAAGTTGACATTCTCTGACAAAAAACCATAACCAGGGTGAACTGCTTCTGATCTTGTTAATTCGATTGCCGACATTATTGCAGGTATGTTTAAATAACTATTTGATGGTTGATGAGAACCAATACAAACACTTTCGTCTGCCAATCTTACATGCATACTGTCTTTATCTACATCAGAATGAACTGCTACAGTTTGAATACCCCATTCTTTACAGGCTCTAATTATTCTAACTGCGATCTCACCACGATTAGCAATTAATATTTTTTTAAACATTATTCAAGAATTACAATAGTTTGACCAAATTCAACTGGCTGACCATCTTCAACGCAAATTTTTTTGATAACTCCTTCTTTTGTAGCCGGAACATGATTCATTGTTTTCATTGCCTCAACAATTAATAAAGTTTCACCTTTTTAACTTTTTTTCCAACTGAAACAAAAGGTTTAGCTCCTGGTTCTGGAGACAAATATGCTGTTCCAACAATAGGG
>CACIML010000047.1 GCA_902587735.1 uncultured Pelagibacteraceae bacterium | reverse complement strand
CTGAGATTGTAAAAAAAGTTTTATTACTAAAGTCTAGCAAACAAGAAATAGTTGATAAAAAAAGAATTTCTTTTGTTTTAAAAAAAATTAAAAATAAATCATTGAAAAAAAATATAGATCCTAAAATAACAGCTAGAATTTGGAAAAATATGATTTGGTCTTATATAGATTTTGAAAGAAGAAACTTTAAAAAGAAATAAAATTACTTACTATGTGGTGGTAATTTTTTTTCAATAAACATCTCATGCTTTTTAGTTGCAGGATTATACTTTTTAGCTTTTAACTTAATTTTAGCTTTTTCACCACCAGCAGGTTTTTTTACATAATAAAAAAAAGGACTATTTGGCTTATCTTCAGGGACCAAACGAACTTTAACATGAGTTTTTTTTGCCATATTATTTTAATTTTTTTATCTGTTTAATTAAACTTGAAATATTTTTAAGTTTATTTTTAATTTTTATATTATTGACACTTATAGAATTATTTGAAAATTCGTCAAGTTTTATTGATTTCTCATTATCAAGCAATTTTTTTACTCCATTAATAGTCATTCCTTGATCTTTTAGTAAAAACTTAATTTTTTTTAGAATATTAATCGAAGTTTTATCGTAATATCTTCTTTTGCCTGTTAAAATTTTTGGCTTAATTTGCTTAAATTCCTTTTCCCAAAATCTTATAGTATGAGTGTTTAAATTTCCATTTTTCTTATTAATGAGATTTAGTATCCTTGCAACTTCACCTATTGATTTATAAGCATTATCGGTCTTTTTCATCATTAATTATATTTATTAGATTTTTAAATTCTTTTGAAGCTTTAAATAGAACGACCTTTCTGTCAGATATTTCTTTGTTTTCTTTTGTTAAAGGATTTCTTCCAATTCTTTTTTTCTTACTTCTAATCGAAAAAGTACCAAATTTAGCAATTTTTAATTTTTTATTTTTTTTTAAATTATCAATGATTGTCATAAGTAAATCTTCTAACAAACTTTCAGAAATCTTTTTTGAATAACCTATTTGCATATAAATTGAATTTATTAAATCTTTTTTAGTTAAATTGATTCTCTTCATTAACTGATATTTTGTTTTATTTTTTTTATTAAGTTACCTCTTATAATTTTTTCACATACATTTAAAGAATTTGAAAAACCAATGAAGTCAGTACCCCCATGGCTTTTAACTACAGGTGAATCTAACCCTAGTAAAATTGCTCCATTATATAATCTTGGATCTAGTTTTTTTTTAAATTTTTTAAGACTGTTTATAGAAATTATTGATCCTAATTTACCTAACAAAGAATTTTTCATTGCTTGTTTTAACTCACTGGTTATAAAATTAGCTGTGCCTTCTGCGGTCTTTAAAGCAATATTTCCCGTAAACCCATCAGCAACAATTACATTTACTTCACCATCCATTAAATGATTTCCTTCAATAAATCCTTTAAATTCAAAATCTTCATTAACAATCTGATTTAACTTTTGATAAGTTTCTTTAATTATTTCATTTCCTTTAAGTTCTTCTGAACCAATATTTAATAAAGCTACTTTTGGTTTTTCTGAAGGATACAATGATTTAAAGAGTGATGAACCCATTATAGCAAAATCAATTAAATTTTTATCGTTACATTCAATATTTGCTCCTAAATCTAAAACTACACTCATACCTTTTTTGGATGGCCATAAACCTGATAATGCTGGTTTATCTATATTATTGATCATTTTAAGATTTAATTTAGCTATAACAAATAAAGCTCCAGTATTTCCAGCTGAAACTACAACATCTGAATAATTATTTTTAACACTATCAATAGCCATCCACATGCTGGTATTTTTTCCTCTTTTAGCAGCAGCCAACGGTGTATCTGAATCTTCAACAATTTCTTTGGTATTAATAATTTTATAATTATTCACATTTAATTTTTTTAAAAGATATTTGTTTATTATTTCCTCATCTCCAAAAATATTGTAAAATATGTTTTTGCTTACTTTTTCGTGATGGATTATTCCCTCAATCACTTTTTTTGGTGATCCATCACCTCCCATAGCATCAACAGCGATTTTTAATATATTTTCCATTAAACTAAACTAGATAGTTTTATATAAATTTAATGAGTTATTATTCCTTAGGATCTAGGACTTGTCTACCTTTGTATGTGCCTGTTTTTAAATCTAAATGATGTGATAATCTATATTCACCAGATTTTTTATCTTCAATAATGTTTTTTGAAGAAAACTTAATATGAGATCTTCTTTTTCCAGATCTAGAAGGTGATGTTTTACGTTTAGGA
>CACIML010000046.1 GCA_902587735.1 uncultured Pelagibacteraceae bacterium | reverse complement strand
GGATAAAGATGACGCAGGACATACCATGTTTTATGATACTTTAGCTTGGAGAGAAATCGAAGAATATAAAAAATTTATTTTCAAATCTCCAGCTGCTGAGATTTGTGGTCAATTGATGAAAACAAAAGCTGTTCATTATTTCTTTGATGCTGTGTTCGTGAGATCTCCTGGTACTAAATTTGAAACTCCCTGGCATCAAGATGAACCTTATTGGTCTATAGAAGGTTATGACGCATGCACACTTTGGATGCCGTTAGTACCAGTTAAACAAAAAAATTGTTTGTCATTTGTACCAGGTTCACATCTTTTTAAATCTGTTTTTAATCAAAAAAATTTTGGTGAACTTACTGGTAATCCTAAAGATCAAGTAAACTTTTCTAAAATTGCTGACCAAGAATTTCCAGATATCAATGCAGACCCTGAACGCTATGGTGTGGTGAGCTGGGAATTGAAGCCAGGTGATTGTATTGCCTTCAATGGTCGAACTATGCATGGAGGTTCTGGAAAGCTAGATAATGACACTAGTTTAAAAGTTTTTACCACTAAGTGGATGGGTGATGATGTACGTATTAAGTTTCGTAATTACGGAATGGATCCAGATTTTAGTTCTGTGATGATGAAAAAAGGTTTAAAATCTGGTGACCGACCTAGTACGGACATGTATCCATTAGTATGGAGTAAAAAATAATTTAAAATGCTTGAGAAAAGAGATTTTTATATAAATGGAAAATGGGTTAAACCTTTTAAATCAAATGATTTTGAAGTAATTAATCCATCTAATGAAGAACCTTTTGCTATTATTTCTCTAGGATCTAAAGAAGATACCGAAGCAGCAGTAAAAGCTGCTAAAGAAGCTTTTGTTAAATGGAAAGAAACTTCTAAAGAAGAAAGAATAAATCTTTTAGAAAAATTACTTAAAATATACAAAAAAAGATTTAATGAATTAGTTGAAGCACAATCAATAGAGATGGGAGCTCCAATTGATTATTCAAAATCTGATCAAACTGCAGCAGGTCAGTCACATCTAGAAGATTTTATTTTAAGACTAAAAGATTTTAAATTTGAGGAACATTTTGACTCAAAATCTAACAACCATATATGTTACGAACCTATTGGAGTTTGTGGTTTAATTACACCATGGAATTGGCCAATTAATCAAATAGCATTAAAAGTATTTCCAGCTTTTGCAACTGGATGTACCATGGTTCTTAAACCACCTGAGATAGCACCTATCTCACCAATGTTATTTGCTGAAATGGTGCACGAATCAGGTTTCCCAAAAGGAGTTTTTAATTTGATTAATGGAAATGGCGCTGGAGTTGGAACACAAATTTCAGGTCATCCAGATATTGATATGGTTTCTTTTACAGGATCAACAAGAGCAGGAAAACTTATTTCAAAAAATGCTGCTGATACAACTAAAAGAGTTTGCTTAGAACTGGGTGGTAAAGGCGGAAACATAGTTTTTGCAGATTCATATCCTAATGCAGTAAGAGATGGAGTTAGAAATGTAATGAGTAATTCGGGTCAAAATTGCGATGCACCAACGAGAATGCTTGTTGAAAAATCTATTTATGAAAGAGCAGTCAAAGAAGCAACAAATGAAGCAAATAAAATTAATGTAGATCTTGCTTCAAAAGAAGGAGATCATATTGGTCCCGTAATTTCAAAAACTCAGTACGATAAAATAGTTGATTTGATTAAAATTGGAATTGCTGAAGGAGCAACACTCTCAGCAGGAGGTCCAGATCGTCCAAATAATTTAAGTAAGGGTTATTTTGTTAAACCAACTATATTTTCTGATGTAACAAATGATATGCAAATTGCAAAAAAAGAAATTTTTGGGCCAGTTCTTTGTATAATTCCATTTGAAACAGAAGAAGAGGCAATTAAAATTACAAATGATACAGAATACGGACTTGGAAACTACATTCAAACTGAAGATAAAGAAAAAGCAAAAAGAGTAGCTAAAAAATTAAGATCGGGATTAGTCTATATAAATGGAAACTCACTTGATCCTGGAACACCTTTTGGTGGATATAAACAATCTGGTAATGGACGTGAAGGTGGTATTTGGGGGCTAGAAGAGTTTCTAGAGGTAAAAACAATTACTGGCTGGAAACAGTAACTGTTAATGGCTCATTTATTAATCCATAGAGGGATTGTAAATAAACAATATAAAGAAAATCTTCTTCAATCTTTTAAACAGTCATTTAAAAAAGGTTATGGAATTGAAACTGATATCCATGCCACAAAGGATCATCAGTTTATTTGTTTTCATGATTTTACCTTAAATAGAATTTTTAAAAGAAA
>CACIML010000045.1 GCA_902587735.1 uncultured Pelagibacteraceae bacterium | reverse complement strand
TTCCAAGATTTCTACAAATTTCTAGATCTAAAGATACTGCTTTTCTTGGACTTTTGTGTTTTGCTATATGATTAACTTGATCAAATGTAAATTGTCTAACTAAATAAACTAACATCATCTCTAATCTAAAAGGTCCATATATTTCTTTTCTATGCTTAATTCTAAAACGATCTGCCAAACCAAACTTACCTGATCCATAAACTGCTGTTGTTCTATATAAATAACCAATTTTAGATAGTAATTCGATGTCTGGCTGTTTACCCTGACTTAAACTTTCAACAACATGATTAAATGCTCTAACTGATTTATTAGCTCTAGATAAAGTTAATTCCTTATATGATAATCTTCCCACTTCTTGTCTTGGAACTTCATTTCTTAATCTATCTATATCTTGTTTTTTAGGAACGCCATCGTGAAGAGTAAATGCTGCATCCCATTTAGTTGCAATAACTCTATCTGATCTTTCATTTTCTTTAAGCTCATTAGCAAAACAAATTAAAGAATAAACTCTGCTATTTTTTTTAAATGAATACACTGCTGTTCCATGACCAAATTCATCTAATTCAAATAAATCTCTTTTATATTCCCAGTCTTTAAACTCTCTCAAAAAACTTCTTAAAAAAGACAGTTTCGATTGATGAAATGATCCCAATCTAGATAATTTCATAATAACATTTGGGTCTCTTAATTCTACTTCCACTAATTTACTCCTTTATAAAAGTTGTACCAATTATTTCCTAGAATCCCATTTGTCTCATCTTCATTAAAACCAATTTTCTTTAAACTTATTTCTAAATTATTAAACCCTCTGGCATCCAAAAACCAGTCTGGTTGTTTTGGAAATCCTGGTTTACTTTTTGAACCTTCTCCATAATTTTTATTTTTACTCCAGGTTCCATTTCTCATCCATTCAACAACACTATCTGGATGATTTATGCACAAGTCTGATCCAATACCAATATTTTTTACTCCCATAACTTCAGCAGTTTTAGCAACCATCTCACAAAAATTTTCTAAAGTGCAATTGGATCCATCTTTTAAATGATGTGGATACAAAGATAATCCTAACATTCCACCACTGTTTCCTAAAGCTTTTAACAAATCATTTGATTTATTTCTTATTGCTTTGAACCAAAAAGATGGATTTGCGTGAGTAATCGCTATTGGTTTTTCACTTATTTCAATTGCATCAAATGTACTTTTTTCAGCTGAATGAGACATGTCTATTACTATGCCTACTCTGTTCATTTCTTTAATGGCTTCTCTTCCAAAATTTGTAACACCACTATCATTTTTTTCGTAACAGCCTGTAGCTAACAAAGATTGATTGTTATATGTAAGCTGCATAAACCTACACCCATGTTCATAAACTTTTTCTATTAAAGTTATGTCATCTTCAATTGGAGAACAATTTTGAAAGCCAAAAAAAATAGCAGTTTTTTTCTCTGAATTTGCCTTTTCTATATCTTTAAAAGACTTACCTAAAAAAATTAAGTCAGAATTTTCATTAAAAAATTTGTTCCATTCTTTAGTTCTCTGAATAAATTCTTCGTAATCTTCATGATAAACTAAAGTTACATGAACCGCATCAAGATTGGCCTCTCTATTTATTTGAAACATATCTCTAGACCAATTACAATATTGAAGATTATCAATTCTATATTTCATAGTATTAGATATATATTAGTAGCTAATTTTTTGATATTAAAAGATATAAATGCCCAATAAGAAAAAAAATCATAAAGTTACAATTATAATGGGTAGTCAGTCTGATTATTCAACAATGCAATATTGTCAAAAAGTACTAAAAATATTAAAAATAAAATTTGAAACCAAGCTTATTTCGGCTCATAGAACTCCAAATCGTATGTATGAATTTGCAAAAAATGCAGAAAAAAACAATGTTTCAGTTATTATTGCTGGTGCTGGTGGTTCTGCTCATTTACCTGGTATGGTTGCTGCTCTAACAACGTTGCCAGTTTTAGGTGTACCTATAGAAAGCAAAAAACTAAAAGGTCTCGATAGTCTTTTATCAATTGCCCAAATGCCGAAAGGTATACCAGTTGGAGCTGTTGCAATTGGAAAAGATGGTGCAATTAATGCTGCATTATTAGCTGCCTCAATAATTTCTCTAAATAACAAAAATATAAAAAAAAACTTAAATCGTTGGCGCAATAACCAAAGTCGATCTGTTAAAAAAAAACCTAAATAAATATATGTCTAAACCGGTACTTGGGATTATAGGTGGAGGTCAATTAGGAAGTATGCTTGCTGATGCTGCAAAAAAAATTAATATTAAAACTGTTATTTTCTGTGATGATCCAGATGCGCCAGGACAAAATTTTTCTGATGAGTTCATTTATGGAAGATATG
>CACIML010000044.1 GCA_902587735.1 uncultured Pelagibacteraceae bacterium | reverse complement strand
TATGCTTCCTGATGCAAAACTTCCTGCTTCAGTGATCCCAAGATGTAGAGGATAATCACAAATCTTAGACAATTGTCTATAAGCTGCAATTGACAAAAAAACATCAGAAGATTTAACGCTCACTTTAAAGTTAAAAAAATTATTATCTTCTAAAATTTTTATATTTCTTATAGCACTTTCAACAAGTGCTTCAGGGCAAGGTTCTTTATATTTATCTAAAATATCTCTTTCTAGGGATCCCGCATTAACACCAATTCTAATTGAACAATCGTTATTTTTTGCTGCGCTTAAAACTTCATAAATTTTTTCTTTGTTTCCAATATTTCCTGGATTTATTCTTAAGCACTTTGCTCCATTTTCAGCTGCCTCTATAGCTCTTTTGTAATGAAAGTGAATATCAGCAATAATTGGTACTGGTGTGTGCTTTGAAATTTCTTTTAAGGCAAAAGTTGATTTTTCATCTGGACATGAAACTCTCACTAAATCCGCTCCCTCTTCACAAATATCATTTATTTGTTTAATCGTTGCTTTAACATTTGTAGTCAAAGTATTGGTCATTGATTGAACAGAAATTGGATTATCTCCTCCAATTTTAACATTGCCAACATTAATAACCTTAGTTTTTTTTCTACTAATATCCCTGAAGGGTCTTAAACTCATAATTTATTTAATTTAATTTGAATTCTTTATGAAGAGCTGAAATAGCTTTTTTTACAAATTTTTTTTCTATTAATACTGAGATTTTAATTTCTGACGTAGAAATAACTAAAATATTAATTCCTTTGGTCGCTAATGTTTGAAACATTCTATATGTTACACCAGGTGTGGTTATCATTCCAACACCAATTATTGATACTTTTGATACATTTTTATTCACTATTAAATCTCTAAATTTTATTTTTTTGTTTTGTTTTACAAGTTTTAAAGTTTTTAATAAATCTTCTGATTTGACAGTAAAAGTTATATCAGTTTCTTTTCTATTGCCTGACGAAGTTTGTACAACCATATCTATATTAATATAATTTCGAGAAAGCGGTTTAAATACTGAAGCAGCTACACCAGGCTTATCTTTAACTCCAATAAGAGTTATTTTTGCATCATTTTTGGTAGATGTTAATCCTGTAATTGTCTTGTTATTAAATATATTTTTTCTTTTTGTAATCAAAGTTCCACGTTTATTTATAAATGAAGATTTCACATCAATATTAATTCTATTTAATCTTGCATCTTGTATTGAAGTTGGCTGCATAACCTTTGCTCCTAATGAAGCCATTTCCAGCATCTCTTCATATGAAATAATTTTTATTTTTTTTGCTTTTTTTAAAGTTTTTGGATCAGTTGTATAGACTCCTTCAACATCTGTATAAATTACACATTTTTGAGCTTTGAAAAATTTTGCACACATAATTGCAGTTGCATCAGATCCTCCTCTTCCCAAAGTAGTTATTCTTTTATTTAAGTTAATTCCTTGAAAACCCGCAATAACTGGAATTCCTCCAGACTTTAAAAATTTATTAATTTTTTTTTTATCTATTTGGCTAATTCTTGATAAACTATGATTGCCTTCAGTTAAAATTGGAACTTGCCAACCCATCCAAGATTGAGATTTATGCCCTAGATGATTTAGTCTTCCTGCGATTAATGCGCAGGACATTTGCTCTCCAGATGAGACTAGCGCATCATACTCAGAAGAAATAAAATTATTACTTATTTTTTTTGATTTTTTAACTAAATCGTTTGTTACTCCACTCATAGCAGATGAAACTACAATTACTTTATACTTTTTCTTAACATAGCCAATAATTATATTGGCTACTTTCTTAACTCTATCTACTGTACCTACCGAGGTACCACCAAATTTTAGAACAACAATTTTCATTGATAATAATTTTTATAAAAATTAAAATATATTGATAAAATACATCTTACTTGTAATGTCAACCAACAATGAAAAGTACCACAATAAATAAACAAGAAATTGCAAAATTTTCTAAAATAGCCTCAGAGTGGTGGAACCCGGAAGGAAAATTTAAACCATTACACAAATTTAACCCTATAAGAATAAAGTATATAAAAGACAATATAATTAAAAATTTTAAATTAAATTCAACAATTAAACCGTTAAAAAAAATTGACATTTTAGATATTGGGTGTGGAGGAGGATTGCTATCTGAACCAATGAGTAGATTGGGTGCAAATGTAGTTGGTATAGATGCCTCACAAAAAAATATTAATATTGCAAAATTCCATGCAAAAAAAAATAAGCTAAAAATAAATTATATTTGTACCACACCTGAAATTTTAAAAATGAAAAAAAAATTTGATGTAATTTTAAATATGGAAATAGTTGAACATGTCGAAGATGTAAATTTTTTTCTTAAAAAAAGCTCAGAATTATTAAAAAAAAATGGTTTAATGTTTATAGCTACTTTAAACAAAACTTTAAAATCATATGTATTTGCAATTATAGGAGCTGAATATGTTTTACAATG
>CACIML010000043.1 GCA_902587735.1 uncultured Pelagibacteraceae bacterium | reverse complement strand
AGAAACTTATTATACATGCAGCTTTAAAACTAGCCACTATTTAGATGATATAAATGAAAAAGAGCTATCTAATCTAGAAAAAAGAGATGACGGAAGATTTGAAATATTGGATGTTAAATTAGATAATAGAAAAACAAAAAATTTAGATACAAAAAATAATATTATTGATAGTAAAAAAATAGATGTAATTTCCAAAAAAAATGATCCAAAAGTCATTTCCAAAGATGCAAGCCAAGGATTTGTAAAAAAAATTAACGAAAGTGTTGGGAGAAGATTCAGTATGCCAGATAGAAGAAAAGGCTATATTCAAAAAGCAACTATAGGTAATCACAAAGTATATTTACACACAGGAGAATATGAGGATGGTAAAATAGGAGAAATTTTTATTGATACGAGCAAAGAAGGTGAGCTAGTAAAAGCATTAATGAATAACTTTGCAATAGCTATATCTCTTGGCCTTCAGTATGGAGTGCCTTTAGATGAATTTATAAGTGCTTATGTAAACACAAAATTTGAACCATCTGGAAAAGTTTATGGAAATGACAGAATACTGAGCGCTTCATCAATACTTGATTATATTTTTAGAGAATTAGCTATATCTTATCAAAATAGGGAGGATTTAGCTCATACACCATCAATAGGAAGTTCTGATAAAGCATTTAATAATGATGAGGAGACTTCAGAAGACAAAAATCAGTTTTTAAAACTTGTTAAAAATATTACTAGCAAAGGTTTTGTTAGAAGTAATTATAAAAAAAACTTAATTGATTTGTCAGATATTAAAATTAATTTAAAAGGAAAAAAATAAAGCTATTTTTTGTTTTTTAAATTTAAATTCAATTCCTTAAGTTGTTCCTCTGATACTTTGGAAGGAGCTCCCATCGTCAAATCTTGAGCATTCTGATTCATTGGAAACATAGTTACTTCTCTAATATTTTTTTCGTTAGCTAACAACATAACTATTCTGTCAATTCCAGGAGCTATACCTCCATGTGGTGGAGCTCCATAGCTCAAAGCATTTATCATTCCTTTAAATTTTTCATCAACTTGATTTTTGTCATATCCCGCAATAAAAAATAATTTATACATTAGCTCCGGAATATGATTTCTAATAGCTCCAGATGATAACTCAACACCATTACAAACAATATCATATTGATAAGCTTTAATGTCTAATGGTTTTTCAAAATCTATATTTTTAATATCTCCTTGAGGCATTGAAAATGGGTTATGACTAAATTTAATTTTTTGTGTCACTTGTTCTTTTTCAAACATTGGATAATCAACTATCCAACAAAAAGCGAATTTAGTTTCATCAATTAAATTTAATTCTTTAGCTATTTTTTCTCTAGCAAGAGAAGAAATATTTTGAACTTCTTCAATTTTTCCGCATGCAAGAAATAGACTATCACCGACTTCAGCATTAGTAATTTTCATAATATCTTTAAGTGAATCCTCTGAGAAAAATTTACCCACAGGTCCTTTTGCTGAAAGATTTTGATCTCTTTCTATTGTAAAATATGCTAAGCCTGAAGCTCCTTGATCTTTGGCCCATTTATCAACATTATCAAAAAAACTACGAGGTTTATCATTAGTTTTTTTTGTTAAAATTGATTTTACTTTTGCACCCGATTTTACTAATTTTTTAAAAATATCAAATTTAACATCTTCTCTAGTAAAAATATTTGTTATATCATTTATTAATAATGGATTTCTTAAATCTGGTTTATCAGTTCCATATTTACTCATAGCTTCTTCATAAGAAATTCTTGGAAATTTTTCATAAAGTAATTTTTTAGAAGAAAATTTTTTAAATAAACTAATCATTAGTTTCTCAACAACTTGAAATACATCTTCTTGTTCGACAAATGACATTTCTAAATCTAGCTGGTAAAATTCGCCTGGGCTACGATCAGCTCTTGCATCTTCATCTCTAAAACAAGGTGCAATTTGAAAATATTTATCAAACCCTGAAACCATGATAAGTTGCTTAAATTGCTGAGGTGCTTGAGGAAGTGCATAAAACTTTCCTGGATTTAATCTACTGGGAACTAAAAAATCTCTTGCACCCTCAGGGCTCGAAGATGTTAATATTGGAGTTTGAAATTCTAAAAAACCTAATTCATACATTTTGTTTCTTATAAATGAAATTACTTTAGATCTTAAAATAATATTTTCATGAATTTTTTTTCTTCTTAAATCTAAAAATCTGTATTTAAGTCTAATCTCTTCAGCATAATCTTGTTCACTAAAGACAGGCATGGGCAATTCTTTACAGTAACCAAGTATTTCAAATGAAACTATGTTTACTTCTATTTCACCAGTTTTAAGATCTTTATTAATTGTTTCTTTACTTCTTTGAACAATCTTTCCAGTAATTTTTACAACGCTTTCTAGTTGAGTTTTTTCTAATTCTTTAAAAAATTTATTACTTTTATCAATTACGCATTGTGTTAAACCATAATTATCTCTTAAATCAATAAACAGAAGGTTTCCATGATCACGTTTTTTATGTATCCAACCTGATAAAACAACATCTTGGTCTTTATTTTCTTTCGTTAAATCACCACAATTATGTGTTCTATACTTGTTCAATTTATACCTTTAATACTTCTTTAATAATCCTAAAATCAATTGGTTTTTTTTTTTTTAAACTTATTTGATCAATTTTATATATGAATTCGAATATTTTGTCATATGATCTGTCTACT
>CACIML010000042.1 GCA_902587735.1 uncultured Pelagibacteraceae bacterium | reverse complement strand
ATCTTTGGTTTGATCTTCTAAAGTAACCTCAACTATTTCTGTTGCTAATGTTATATAAGCATTATCAGAAAAAATTAAGTTTATCTCGAAGTTTTCCTTATTTTTTAAAACTTCAATAGTAAATAATTCTAACACTAAATTTAAATCATTTTGATCAATATTTTTTGACTTAACACTGTCTACAAATTCAAATTTACAAATACTATTAATTTTTAAGCTATCATTGTTTGATTCTTTTGTAAGTCTTTCCAAAGATAGTAAAAATATTTTATTTCTAGGCAAATACTTTATATCAGTTATTTTTGTCTTTGCGCCAGCACAACAAGCTGATATTACTTGCAAACCTTGTCTGTCTTTAGCTAGAATTTTTGCTAAATATCTTTTTGTCATTTATTAAGCTAATCTTTTTATTTTAGCTCCAATTTTTTTTAATTTTGTTTCAATTTTTTCGTACCCTCTGTCCAGATGATAAATTCTATTTATTATAGATTTATTTTTTGATGTTAATGCAGCCAAAATCAAAGAAACTGAAGCTCTTAAATCAGTAGCCATTAGTTCTGCTCCTTCAAATTTAGTATTTCCTTCAATTATTGCTCTATTGCCTTTAATTTTTATTTTTGCACCCATGCGATTTAGTTCAGAAACATGCATAAACCTATTTTCAAAAATTTTTTCACTAATTACAGATCTTTTATTAGCTTTACATAGTAAGACCATCATTTGTGCCTGTAAATCAGTTGGAAAACCGGGATAAGGAGCTGTATTTATATTAATACTATTAATTTTTTTATTTCCCTGAATAAAAACATTATTATTTTTTAATTTTATTTTTGCTCCTATTTTTTTTAAAATATCTATTTCTGTTTTAATGATCTTGGGATTAATTCCTAATATTTTTATCTTGCCTTTTGTTATAGCCGCAGCAATTAAATAAGTTCCTGCTTCTATTCTATCAAACATTATTTTATAATTTACTTCATTTAATTTTTTAACTCCTAAAATTTTTACTGTTCTTTTCCCAATCCATTTAATTTTACATCCCATTTTATTTAAAAAGTTAACCAAATCTTTTATTTCCGGTTCAATAGCACAATTAGACAAAATAGTTTTTCCTTTTGCTAAACACGCCGCAATGATTAAATTTTCAGTTGCTCCGACTGAAATTTTTGGAAATTTTATTTTAGCTCCTACTAAACCTTTTGGGGCATTGGCATGAACATATCCTTTGGAAATTTTATAAATTACACCAAGTTTTGATAAAGCTTTTAAATGAATGTCTATGGGTCTTGTTCCGATTGCACAACCACCTGGCAATGATACTTTAGCCTTTGAATATCTTGCAAGCAATGGACCAAGAACTAGAATTCCAGCTCTCATAGTTTTAACTAAGCTGTAAGAAACAAACTTTTTATTTTTTTTATTATTTTTAATTGAAACTAATTTCTTGTTTTTAATATATTCTATTTTTGTATCTAGAGATTTTAAAAGTAGCAACATAGTTGCAATATCTTTTACGTTTGGAAGATTGCTTAGGTGTATTTTTTTATCTGAAAGCAAGGTGGCTGCTAGTATTGGCAATGAAGCATTTTTTGAACCTGAAATTCTAACTTGCCCCTTGAGCGTGTTTGCTCCAAAGACTTCCAACTTTTCCATTATTATATTTTAGGTAAAGTTACTCCAGTTTGCCCCATATATTTTCCATTTCTATCAGAATAAGTTGTTTCTGGAGTTTCATTTCCTTTTAGAAATATAAATTGGGCAACACCTTCTTTAGCGTATACTTTTGCAGGCAAAGGTGTTGTGTTTGAAAATTCTAAAGTTACATGGCCTTCCCAGCCTGGTTCTAAAGGAGTAACATTTACTATTATTCCACATCTTGCATAAGTTGACTTTCCCAAACAAACAACCAAAACATCCTTTGGTATTCTAAAATACTCAACTGTGCTTGCTAATACAAAAGAATTAGGTGGAATAATACATTCTGAAACATTTTTTGTAACAAAATTGCTAGCCTTAAAATTTTTAGGATCAACAATCTCTGAATTAACATTGGTAAAGATCTTAAATTCATTTGAAACTCTTGCGTCATAACCAAATGATGATAATCCATAAGAAATTTTGTTTTTCCTTATTTGCTTATCTTCAAATGGAGAAATCATCTTATGTTCAAATACCATTTTTCTTATCCATTTATCAGAAAGAACAGTCATCTATTTATTTTTTTTCTTAAGTTTTTTTTGAAATAGTTTTCTTTTTTTTAAATTTTTCCTTAAAGCTAACTCCAGTTTATTAATTTTATCTCTATAGCTATTATTCATTTTTTATCTGGATTTGTTAAATCATCAAGAGTAATTGGCTTACTAACATCTGAAATCATATTGATATCAGATTCTTTTTTAACTCCTTCTTTAGCTTGTCGTTTAGCTTTCCTTTCAGCAAGTTTTCTCTCTCTCTTCGCTTGCTTCTCCATAGCTTTCATGCCTCTTGTTGATTTATAATCGTAATGAATTCCCATAACAGTTTTTCCTATGCTAGATATAGATCATTATATGAAAAAAATTAAGGCAATAATTTGAATAAATTTGTTTAATACATTAGTTTCTTTAAGATGGTCAATTTTGCCCCTATAGTTAAATGGCATAACACATCCATGGTAAGGATGAGTTTCAAGTTCGATTCTTGGTGGGGGCACCATTGTAATAAAATTTTATTTTTTACTACAAAAGTAGATATTTCTTTTTGAAGATATTTCTATCTCATCTAAAACCTTTAAGTATTTTTTTATATAGCTTGATTTTTCTTTACTTAAATTAATTAAAATTAAATACTTTTTTTTCTTTATTCTT
>CACIML010000041.1 GCA_902587735.1 uncultured Pelagibacteraceae bacterium | reverse complement strand
CTAAAACATTTTCTGAAGCAATGAGAATATCTTTTCTTGTAATCCAAAATTTAAAATCTTTAATTAAACAAAAAAAACTATCAACTTCTGTAGGTGATGAGGGTGGATTTGCTCCAATGATAAGTAGTAATGAGCAAGCATTAAATTTAATTGTATCAGCTATAAAGAAATCTGGTTTTAAAAATGGAAAGGATGTATCTATTTGTCTTGATGTTGCTGCAAATGAACTTTTCAAGAAGAATAAATATTCTATCCATTCAAAAAAATTTATATCAGCAGATCAATCAATTAAAGCATATCTTAAAATTATAAATAAATATCACATTAAATCTATAGAAGATCCTTTTGCAGAAAATGATTGGATTTCTTGGAATAAAATGATGAAATCTGTCAAGAGCACTCAAATTGTTGGTGATGATTTATATGTAACTAATCTTGAAAGATTAAAAAAAGGTTTTTTAAATAACTCTTCTAATGCAATTTTAATCAAATTAAATCAAATTGGCACAGTCTCTGAAACTTTAGAAGTTATTAAATTTGCTCAAATAATTGGATATAAAACGATAATTTCTCATAGATCAGGTGATAGCGAAGATACATTTATTGCCGATCTTGCAGTTGGAACCAATTCTAACCAAATTAAAACTGGATCAATAGCAAGATCAGAACGTGTCTCAAAATATAATCAATTAATACGCATAGAAGAACAACTAGGAAAAAAAGGAAAAATGAATAAGATTCATTAATGTTTACCAAAATTAAAAAAAACTATTTTTTATTAATAACCATTTTTCTTTTTTTATATTTCGTTTTTAATTTTTTAGGCGGAGATAGAGGACTTTTTTCTTATTTTAAAAAAAAAAATTTATTAATAGATCTACAAAATGAGCAGACTAAGCTAGCAAATAAAATAAAAGATTTAGAATTTAAAAATTCATTACTTACTAGTAATTTAGACTTAGATTATATAGAAATTCTATTAAGACAAAAATTCCTTCTTGGGAAAAAAGATGAAAAATTTTATATAATTGAAAAAAATGACAATTAGACATCCAGAAAAAGTAAACAAACCAATTAATCTAATTAAAAAAAAACCTGAATGGATAAGATCAAAACTTTCAAATAGTAAAGAATTTTTTTTTACAAAAACAATTGTTAATCAAAATAATTTAGTAACAGTTTGTCAAGAAGCTAACTGTCCAAATATTACAGAATGTTGGAGTAAACGACATGCAACTTTTTTGATAATGGGGGATACTTGTACGAGAGCATGTGCTTTCTGTGATGTTAAAACAGGTAAGCCTAAAAAATTAGATTTATTAGAGCCATTTAAAATTTCATCTGCAGTTAAAAAGTTAAACCTGAAACATGCTGTAATCACCTCAGTTGATCGAGATGACCTTGATGATGGTGGTGCTAATCATTTTTATAAAGTAATTACAGAAACAAGACAAAAAAACCCAGAAACAACTATAGAAGTTCTAACTCCAGATTTTTTAAGAAAAGGAGAATCTTATAAAAAAGTTATTGAAGCTAAACCGGATGTTTTTAACCATAATATTGAAACTGTTCCAAGACTTTATAGAAAAGTTCGACCTGGATCCAGATATTTTGCTTCTGTTGAACTTTTAAAAAATGTAAAAAAAATTGATAAAAATATTTTTACTAAATCAGGATTAATGGTTGGTTTAGGAGAAAATAAAGATGAAATTTTACACCTCATGGATGATTTAAGATCTGCAGAAGTAGATTTTTTAACAATAGGGCAGTACCTTCAGCCTTCTGTTAAACACCACCCTTTAAGTAGATATTATCTCCCAAATGAATTTAAAGAATTAGAATCTGCAGCTAAATCAAAAGGTTTTTTATTAGTGTCATCTTCTCCGTTAACAAGATCTTCTTATCATGCTGATGAAGACTTTGCTAAACTTCAAAAAAATAGAATAAATCAAACTAATGCCCAAAGCATCAGTTAAAAGATCAATTAATTGTAAGAAAGATCAGTTAATTGATTTAGTTCTTGATATAGAAAAATATCCAGAATTTGTCCCTTTTTGTGTTGATGCTAAAGTCTATGAAAAAAAAGAAAAAGATAATTTATTATTAATTATTGCAGATCTTACAATTGGGAAAGGTCCTTTTAAAGATACTTATAAAAGTGATGTTAAATATAATAAAAAAGAAAATTCTATATTTGTAACTAATCTAGATGGACCTTTAAAACATTTGAAAAACACATGGTATTTTAAAGAAGAAAATAATGTTACTGAGATTTCTTTTGAAGTTGATTTTGAGTTAAAAAATAAATTTTTAAATATAGTAATGACAAAATCTTTTCAATTTGCCATTGATAAGATTGCTGAAGCTTTTCAGCAAAGGGCAGAGGATTTATTTAATAAAACTTAAAATTAGCTTTAAAGCCTTGTTAACAGCAGCTCTTTGAATAAATATTCTTTGTTTTTTTTTAAATAAGTATTTCTTAACTAATGTTTTATTCCCTTTTTTAACACCTATATAGACTAAACCGACTGGTTTTTGTTTATTTCCACCTTCAGGACCTGCAATACCAGTAATTGAAATAGAAATATTAGTTTTAGAAATTTTATTTAAATTTTTAACCATAGTAAAACAAGTTTCATAGCTAACAGCTCCATGTTTCATTATTATTGTTTTTGGAACTTTAAGCGTATTTATTTTTGATTGATTTGAATAAGTAACTAATCCAAGTGTGAAAACTTTAGAAGAGCCAGCAATTGAAGTTATTGTTGTTGAAAGCAAACCACCAGTACAAGATTCTGCAAATGAAATTTTAAATTTTTTTTTTCTTAACAAACTGACAATTTTTTTAGAAAGTATTTTCATGTACTTAAAACCATATATAAAACAAGCAGTGCAACTACATATAAACCAGCACAGACATCATCCATAATAACTCCTAAGCTGTTCTTAAAATTTTTATCATAATAACTTACAGGGTAGGGTTTGGTGATATCAAAAATTCTAAATAAAATAAACATAATGAAGTAAAATGTTAAGACATGGTTAAT
>CACIML010000040.1 GCA_902587735.1 uncultured Pelagibacteraceae bacterium | reverse complement strand
TTATTTCTGTTAGTTCACGAAACTCTTTTACTGAGTCAATACTCACGTGTTTTTTTGGATTTTTTTCTTGATGTATTACTAATCCAAATCCTGCACTTGAATCTGTAAATGCTGGACAAAATATTGGTACATTATTGTCATATGCAGTTTCAATTAAAGAGTCTTTTTTTTTTGAATTTTTTTTTAAATATTTTCCAATTTCATGAATAAATTCTCTTGATGTGTAATTTCGTGGCTCTAGTTTATCAGCTATTTCACATATTTTTTTATCACACATCTGCAATTCATCTTCATCTATGTAAGTATCGTAAATTCTATCAATGTAGTTTTTTCTTAATTCTGTATCATTTTGAAATTGTGAACCTTGATAGTGTTTAAATCCCAAAGCTTCAAAAAAATCCATATCAATTATAGAGGCTCCAGTAGCTACAATTGCATCTACCATATTATATTTAACTAAATCTTTGTAAATGTTCATACAACCAGCTGCGGATGTAGATCCAGCAAGAGTTAAAAAAATTGTACATTCTTTATCTTTAATCATTTCATTAAAAATGTTTGCAGCATTTGCAGTTTCTCTTGAAACAAAAGACATTTTTTCCATTGATGAAATTATTTTTCTAGTATCAAAGGAAGTAATGTCTATATGTTCTACAGGTTTTTTAAGGAAATCTTTTTTACTGTTATGTCCAAGATTTTTTTTATCAGACATTAAGCAACAAGAAACGTTTTCTTATTTTTCTTGTCGTACATAGTCATTATTGGGTTATCATCAACTTCATATATTTCATTAGAATAAAATCCATTAAATTCTGTTCTAAAAGTTAAACCATAAGCACCAAGTTGTCCTAATTCAATATAATCATTTTCCTTTATATTGTTAGGTAGAATAAAAGGACCTTTCATATAATCTAAACTATCACAAGTTGGACCATAAAAATCGAATGCTGTTAATTTTTTAGAAATCATTTTTCCAATTTTAATTAAACGAGACGGGTAAACTATATTTGGTACACCAGCATCAAAAAGCGTTCCATATGTTCCATCATTTATGTAAAGCTTTTGTTTTTTTCTTAAGTTAACTCGTATAATTGTTGACCCACTTTCTGCAACTAAAGCTCTACCTGGTTCACAAATAATTTCCGGAAGTCTATCTAATTTTAAATTTTTTAGAGCTTTTTTTATCTCTTCAAAATAGTTGTCTAAAGATTGTGGAACTAGATCTGGATAAATTGTAGGAAAGCCACCTCCAACATTTATATAGTCTGGAATAATTTTTGTTTTTTTAATTATATTTCCTATTTCTTCAATTCCTTTTGTATATGAAATTGGATGCATACATTGAGATCCAACATGAAAACTTAAACCAATTTTTTTAGCATATTGTTTAGTTAATCTTAATAAACCTATAGCCTCTGAAGTTAAGGCTCCAAATTTTTTTGACAAGTCTATTTCAGCATGCTCATTTGAAACAGAAACTCTCACAAATAATTCTAAATCTTTAGCTCGATTTGTTGTTTCAATGATTTTTATTAATTCATCTTTTGTATCTAATGAAAATTTTTTTATTTCATGTTTAAAATAGGCTTCTTTTATACTTTCACGACTTTTTACTGTGTGCATAAAGAAACATTTTGCTTTTGGATTTATTTCTTTTATGTTTTCAATTTCTTTAATTGATGCTACATCAAAATTATTAATTCCACTTTTTGTAATTGTTTTTAAGACTTCTGGGTGTGGGTTTGTTTTTACAGCATATAAAATTTTCCCAGGGAATTTATTTTGAAAAGTTTTGGACGCAACTTGTATCGGTTTTTTCCTGATACAATAAACTGGTCCTTCTGGTTTCAGTTGATTTACAAGATCATCAACTGTCTTAAATTTTTGCATTGCATATGCCCCCAAAAAAAATTTAATAAAAAAAGTTTTTAATAATTAATTAAAAACTTTCATATTTCACAGCAATTAAGCCAATAGTTAATTAATGTAAAGAAAAAATTTAATTGAAATGTTAATAAAAGTAACCATATAGAACTCATATGGACAAATATAATAATCTAAAAAAAATAGCTGAATATACTGATAAATCCTTGCTTATTGTTGATGATGACAATCCATTTAGAGACAGACTTGCAAGAGCAATGGAAAAGAAGGGTTTTATAGTAACTCAAGCTGAAGGTGTAAAAAAAGGTATAGAAAAAGTTAAATCGATAAAACCTGCATTTGCAGTAATAGATTTAAGATTAACAGATGGAAATGGACTTGAGGTTGTAAAGGAAATTCAAAATTTAAATATAGTTAGTCGTATCATTATGCTCACAGGTTATGGAAATATTTCTACTGCTGTAGCTGCAGTTAAACAAGGAGCAATTGATTATTTAGCGAAACCAGCTGATGCAGATGATGTGGAGAAAGCACTATTAGCAGATCCAAAAACAAAACCACAACCACCTGAAAATCCAATGTCAGCTGATAGAGTAAAATGGGAACATATTCATAGAGTATTTGAATTATGTAATAGAAATGTTTCAGAAACAGCTAGACGTCTTAAAATGCACAGAAGAACTTTACAAAGAATATTATCTAAGAGATCACCTAAATAAATTTTCTAAATTTAATAAGTTTTTTTGTCAATACTGTTAACAAAGAAATTTTAAATAATTCTGCTAATAAAAAAGGGGCTACACCGAGCTGAAACAAAGGTTTATCCCAACCTATTAAATTTCCAAGCCATAATATTCCTAGGATATAAATTATTGAAACAGATAAAATTAGTTTTGTAAAAATAAAAAAAATATTTGTTTTAAAATTTAAATAACCAGCAATAAAAGATGCAAATAAAAAACCAATTAAATATCCCATAGTTGGACCAGTAAAATAGATTAGTCCAATTCCTTTTTCTGGCGTTCCAGCAAACACAGGTAAACCAATTAAACCTTCAAATAAATATAATGAAATTATAGCGACACTAATTTTCCATCCTAAAGTTATGCCCATAAGAAGGACAACAAAAGTTTGCATAGTCATAGGAACAGGATAAAAAGGAATTTTAATCTTTGCTGAAATGGTTAATAAAATTGAACCAAAAATAACAATTAAAAAATATTTAATCACCCTTTGACTTTG
>CACIML010000039.1 GCA_902587735.1 uncultured Pelagibacteraceae bacterium | reverse complement strand
TTGGGAATTAGCTATAGTGAAAAAAATTAATAAATTTTCAATTGAAATTGAAACAAAAAAAAAAACAATAGGCAAAATTAATTATGAAAATATATCTTGGACTAAAAAAGAATTTAGTGAGTTAGTTAGTATTGGAGATATCATTTATGTTAGAAAAATAAATAAAAATATTTACGAATTAAAACAATTACCAAAAGTTAATGGTGGAATTGTTGTAATGGATCCATTTACAGGAAGAGTTCTTGCTCTAAGTGGAGGATTTAGTTTTAAAAAAAGTGAGTTTAATAGAGCATCACAAGCTTTAAGACAACCAGGATCGGCGTTTAAACCATTTATTTATGCACTTGCTTTAGAAAATAATTATTCTCCATCAACATTAATTCTTGACGCACCACTAGTTTTAGAACAAGGATCAGATTTAAAAATGTGGAAACCAGAAAATTATGGTAAAAAATTTTATGGACCATCAACCCTAAGAATGGGTTTGGAAAAATCAAGAAACTTAATGACAGTTAGAATAGCACAGGATTTAGGTTTAAAAAAAATAGTTAATTTCTCAAAACAAATTGGTATTTATGATGATCCAAATGAACTTTTGTCTATTTCTTTAGGTTCAGCAGAAACAACGTTGTTAAAATTAACTTCTGCATATTGTTCATTTGTTAATGGAGGAAAATTAGTTACACCAATATTAATAGATAGAATTCAAGATAGCGAAGGAAATACTATTTTTAATAGCGAAACAAGAAAATGTGTTAATTGTGATCAGATATCTTTTTTAAGCGATGAGGTTCCAAAAATAACAGATAATTTTACAAAAATATTTTCACCTGAAACTGCGTATCAAATGACATCAATGCTTGAAGGTGTTGTAAAAAGAGGAACTGGAAGAAGACTTAAAGATCTTAATTTGGATCTTGCTGGAAAAACTGGAACAACAAATAAAAATACAGACACTTGGTTTATTGGATTTACATCTAAATTAGTCGTAGGGGTTTATGTTGGATTTGATGAACCCAAATCATTAGGTAGACGTGAAACAGGTGCAAAAACAGCAATGCCAATATTTAAAAATTTTGTAAAAAAAGCAATAAAAAAGAAAGATGCAAGACCTTTTAAAGTTGCTGATAACATTACCATGATGGTAATTGATAGATTAACAGGTAAAAAAGCTAACTTTGATTCAAAAGAGACGCTAATAGAAGCTTTTAAAAAAGATAAAATTAATATTAAGTTAAATCAAAATTTAGATATTAATAATAGATTAAAAAACAATAATATATTAAGGTTCTATTAATGGAAGCTGATTTTTTAAATTGTAAGTACGAAATAGAAAAGATTAATCAAAGAATAAAGGAGTATCTTTGAAAAAAATAAAATCCATTTTATCTTAGAACAAAATAATAAAAAAATGCTAGATGCCAATTTCTGGCATGATAAATCTTCTGCTCAAAAGATAATTAAAGAGAAAAAGTTACACGAAAATCTAATTAATTCATACGAAAATTCAATAAAAAAAATTTCTGAATTAAATGAGTTATATCAACTTGCTAAAGATGAAAATAACAAATCAATAATTGACGAAACTTTACAAAATTTAAAAGATTTAAAATTTGAAGCAAAAAAAAATGAAACTAAATGTTTTCTTTCAAATGAAAGTGATAGTTTAGATTGTTATGTTGAAATACATGCTGGTGCAGGTGGAACAGAAAGTCAAGACTGGGCTGAAATGTTAAGAAGAATGTATATAAAATGGTCATCTAATAAAAAATTTAAATCTCAAATAGTTCATGAACACAAAGGGGACGAAGCAGGAATTAAGTCATCAACTATCAAGATTGAGGGTGATTATATTTACGGATGGCTTAAATCAGAATCTGGAATTCATAGATTGGTTCGGATTTCACCATTCGATTCAGGAGCGAGAAGACATACAAGTTTTGCAAGTGTTTGGATCTATCCAATAGTTGATGATAATATTGATATTGAAATTTTGGAAAAAGATTTAAGAATAGATACTTATAGATCTAGTGGAGCAGGAGGACAGCATGTTAATACAACTGATAGCGCTGTAAGAATTACTCATATTCCAACAAAAATAGTTGTCCAGTGTCAAAATGAAAGATCACAACATAAAAATAAAGAAACTTGCATGAATATGCTTAAAGCTAGATTATATGATTTTGAAATAAAAAAAAAAGAACAAGAATCAAAAAATTTAGAAAGTACAAAATCTGAAATTGGGTGGGGGCATCAAATAAGATCATATGTACTCCATCCATATAGGTTAGTTAAAGACAATAGGACAAACCAAGAAAGCTCAAATCCTGATAAAGTTTTAGATGGTGCAATTGATGAATTTTTAGAAAGTTCTTTATATAAAATAAATGATTAAAAAAACTATTAGATATTTTTTATATTTATTAATCCCAATTTTTATAGGGATTTTTTATTTAAGTTATTTTGGTATTGAGACAAACAAATTTAACTACATAATTAAGAATAAAATTTCAGAAAGTAGCAGTAAAATTGATGTTGAGCTAAAAAAAGTAAAAGTTATTTTAAATTTACAAAATTTCACAATCAGTATTAAAACTAAAGATCCAAATATAATTATTGAAAATAATAAAATAAAACTAAAAAAAATAGAAACTGATTTTTTAATTTATTCATTTTTAAAAAAAAAATTTGCTATTAAAAATGTAAAAATAACCACTAAAGAAAATAGCCTAAAAAATATTTTAAATATAGCAAGAAGTTTTAAGAACACACCTCAATTATTTATTGTTAATAAAATGGTAAAAGAAGGATTAGTAGTTGCTGATATTAATTTAAATTTTGATGAGAATGGCAAATTATCTAATAACTATAATGTTAAAGGATCAGTTAAAGATGGAAAAATAAAACTACTAAATAAAAAAAACGTAAATAACATCAGTTTGAATTTTAACATTAAAGAAAATCAATATTTAATTAAAGATGCACAAATTGAATATGAAAAATTAAAACTTACTTCTAAAAAAATTAAAATTGAGAATAAAGAAAAGCACTTTTTGGTTGAAGGAAATATATTAAGTCCACTAAGTTCAGACAATTCGGCTTTATTAGCAGTTATTTTTAAAAATAACTTAAAAAATATAGGTATAGATAGCATTAATTTAAGCTCTGCAAATAATTTTTCATTTAGATTAGAAAAAAAATTAAAAATTTCAAATTTTAAAGTTGACTCTCAAATTAATCTAAAAAAATTAATTTACAAAAAAAGTAGCAATACTTTAAAAAATTATATTACTGTCTATAAAGATTCTATTGAGCTAACTGATCATAAAATTCAAGTATCTGTAAGTAAAAATAAACTATCAATTAAAGGTAATGGAAATTTTTTAGTTGATGAAAGAACTGACAAAATAAATTATAAAATAAACCTTAGTGATGAAATATATAATTTTAAAACACAAATCGAATTAAATAATATTCCATTACAGATTAAAGCTTTTAATTATACAAAAAAAGAAGAAAAAAATTCTTTATTAAATATTGAAGGTTCATACAAAAAAAAC
>CACIML010000038.1 GCA_902587735.1 uncultured Pelagibacteraceae bacterium | reverse complement strand
TGTTCTTGATGGGTGGAGTAAAGGTTATTCAATGACTGGATGGCGCCTAGGATGGAGTGTGTGGCCAGAACAGTTTGTAGAACATATAAATAAGTTTTGCACAAATAATCATTCCTGTGTAAATGCAGCTGTTCAATTTGGAGGAATTGCAGCTTTAGATGGTCCAGATGATTTTATAATAATGGTAATGAAAGAATTTACCGAAAGAAGAAAAATTATTTTTGAAGGATTAAATAATATTAAAGGAATTGAATGCAGTCTGCCCGGAGGAGCATTTTATGCTTTTCCAAAGGTAATAGAAACTGGAATGAATGGACAAGAATTTGCAAAAAAATGTCTTCATGAAGCTGGTGTTGCAATTGTTCCAGGTACAGCTTTTGGCAAAAAAGCAGTTGATTATGTTAGATTTAGTTTTGCAGCTTCACAAAATGATATTTCTAAAGCTTTAGAAAAGATAAGAAAAATGTTAGTTTAAAAAGTCTAATGAGCAACATAGCATTACCAGCAATAGATCAATCAACAATTAATAAAAAAGAATATATTTTTAAAAAATTAAAAAAGTTAACTTCTTCAGAGAATGTATTAAGTCATGAAGCTGAAATAAAACCTTATGAAACAGACGCCCTATCAGCTTATAAACAAAAACCCTTATGTGTTGTTTTGCCTGAAAATACAGAAGAAATAAGCAATATTTTAAAATTTTGTTATAAAGAAAATATTAAAGTTGTTCCAAGAGGTGCTGGCACAGGTTTATCAGGAGGTTCATTACCTCTTCAAGATGCCGTACTTATTAGTCTTACAAAATTTAATAAAATTTTAGAGATAGATTTTGAAAATAAATGTGTGATTGCTCAACCGGGTGTAACAAATTTATCTATTACTCATGCAGTACAACATAAAGGATTTTATTATGCTCCAGATCCATCCAGCCAACTAGCTTGTTCAATTGGAGGAAATGTAGCTGAAAATTCAGGAGGGGTACACTCTTTAAAATATGGAACAACAACAAATAATATTCTTGGGGTCGAAATTATTTTAATGGATGGAACAATTTGTAGGCTTGGAGGAAAAACTTTGGACCAGGAAGGTTATGATATGCTTGGTTTAATTTGTGGATCAGAAGGATTGTTAGGAGTTATTACTGAGGTAACTGTTAAAATATTAAAAAAACCACAAACAGTTAGAGCTGCATTAATAGGTTTTCCAAGTCATGAGGACGGAGGAAACTGCGTGTCAGAGATAATTGCTAATGGTATCGTTCCTGCTGGCATGGAGATAATGGACAAAGCTTTAATTATAGCTACAGACAATTTTAGCAAAGCAGGCTATCCAAGAAATGTCGAACTTTTATTAATAGTTGAATTAGATGGAACTGCTTCTGAAGTAGACGAATTAATAAATAAGGTAAGCGAAATTAGTAAAAAAAATAATTCTTTAAACATAAAAATAAGCAAGAACGAAGCAGAAAGATTATCTTTTTGGATTGGACGAAAAGCCGCTTTTCCAGCTTGTGGGGCAATGGCTCCTGACTATTATTGTATGGATGGTTCAATACCAAGAGGAAAATTAGCAGAAGCCCTAAAGGAAATAAATGAATTATCAAAAAAATATAATTTGCCCGTTGCTAATTGCTTTCATGCTGGTGATGGAAATTTACACCCTTTAATTATGTTTGATGGAAACAAAAAAGAGGAATTAAAAAAAACAGAGGAATTTGGCGCCGAAATTTTAAAAATGTGTGTAAGATTTGGTGGAGCTTTAACTGGCGAACATGGGGTAGGAATTGAGAAAAGAGAACTTATGTGTGAAATGTTTAATGATAATGATATTCAACAACAACTAAGTATTAAAAAATCTTTAGACAGTAAAAATTTGTTAAATCCTGGAAAAGTTTATCCAATATTAAGAAAATGTGCAGAGGAAGGAAGGGTTCATGTCCACAGAGGAGAAGAAAAATTTCCAGACATTCCAAGATTCTAATAATGTTTATAAGCCATTAGACGAAAGAGAAGCTTCAAACTTTATAAAAGAAGTTTATAGCAAAAATTTGCCAATAGAAATAATAGGAACGAATTCAAAAAATTTTATCGGCAATAAACTACAGTGTGCAAAAGTATTAGATCTTTCAAATTTGTCTGGAATTGTCGAGTATCTTCCTGAGGAACTTTATATTAAAGTAAAAGCCTGCACTCCTATAAATTTAATTGAGAAAGCATTAGAAAAAAATAATCAACAACTAGCATTTGAACCTATTGATTTTGGATATATAAAAAATTTCAAATCAAACAAGGGTACAGCTGCTGGCCAACTATCATGTAATTTTTCAGGCTCTAGAAGATTTAAGGTAGGAAGTATAAGAGATCATGTTCTTGGATTTAGAGGCATAAATGGAAAAGGAGATATAATTAAATCTGGAGGAACAGTTGTAAAAAATGTTACTGGATATGATCTTTCAAAATTAGTTACTGGATCTTTTGGAACATTAGTTGCTCTTACTGAAATTACTTTTAAAGTATTACCTGTAAAAGATTCAATAAATACAATAGCTATATATTCTGAAGATAACAAAATTGTTGCAAAGCTTTTTGATCAATTACTTAGCTCAAGTAATGAAATATCAGGTTCAGTTTATATACCAAACGAACCGAAAAATAATAATTATACAATAAATAGAGAAAAAATTTTAAAGTTTAATGATTTAAAAAGTGAAGAACCTTTTTTGGCTTTAAGAATTGAAGGATCAAAAAAGTCAATTGAAGAAAGAAGTAAAGAAATTTTTAAAGAACTTGAATTAAAAAAAATGAAAACTTCTATACTTGATTTTTATCAATCTAAATTATTTTGGGAAAAAATTAACAATATTGAACTATTTTCTGGAATAAAAAATAATTTATTAAGGGCAGTAATTCCACCTGCGAAAAGTTTAGATTTAATGAAACATCTTAAAAATAATTTTAAATATTATATTGATTGGTGCGGCTCATTATTTTGGCTAGAAGTATTAGATAATGAAAATGAAAAAATTGAAGAAATTAAAAGTATAGTTGTTAAATTAGGTGGATATTTGACTATTATAAAAAATTCAGAAAATTTTACTTCTGATATAGATCTTTTTACAATTAATGATACACGATTACTTTTAAGCAAAAAAATCAAAGAAAGTTTTGATCCAAAAAATTTATTAAATCCAGGAAAAATGTATAGAGAAGTATAATGCAAACAAATTTTACCGAAGAGCAGCTAAAAATTGAAGATAACAAATCTTCAGAAAGGATATTTAAGAAATGTGTTCATTGTGGAATGTGCAATGCAACATGCCCAACATTTAATTTGCTAGGGGATGAGTTAGATGGTCCAAGAGGTAGGATATATTTAATTCAAGACATGCTTGAAAATGAAAAGAAACCAACTCCTAATATTGTTAAACATATTGATCGTTGTTTATCTTGTTATAGCTGCATGACCACTTGTCCTGCGGAAGTAAACTATATGCATTTAATTGATCATGGCAGAAAATATATTGAAAAAAATTATGAAAGACCTTTTTTCGATAGAATAATTAGAAATTTTTTATCTAAAACACTTCCTGATCCAAAATTATTTAAACTATCTATTTTTTTAGCAAAATTAGGAAAACCTTTAAAATTCTTATTTCCATCTAAAATAAAAAGTATGATGGATTTAATACCCACATCATTTCCAAAAAAAGTTATTAAAACTAAAGAGATTTATAAAACTAAGAATAAAAAAAAAATTGCTAGAGTTGCTTTATTAACCGGATGTGTTCAAAAAGAAATATCTCCACAAATAAATGAATCAACGATTAGAATATTAAATAG
>CACIML010000037.1 GCA_902587735.1 uncultured Pelagibacteraceae bacterium | reverse complement strand
AGGAAAGATTACATATCTTAAGATTTGTTTCTTTGAAGCACCTAAGGAATGAGCTGCATGAATTTTTGATAGTTGAGTACCTGATGCTCCAGCCCTTGCTGAGATAATCATTATTGATAAGGATACCATAAATAATAAGAATACTTTTCCAGTATTATCAATTCCTAAAACTGAAATAATTAGAGGAGCCCACGCTAGAGGGGGTACAGGTCTATAAAGTTCAATTAAAGGGTCAAAGAAACCTTTCGCAAATCTATTTAAACCCATAAATAATCCCAATGGAACTCCAATTAAAATTCCAAAAACTAGTCCTAAAAATACTCTTAAAAATGAATCCCAAATATGTCCGTAAGGAACTGGAATTTTAAATAATTTAAAATCTCCTGTGACAACTTTAAGAACTTTTCCTTTGAAATTTTGTTTAACAGTACCTTCATTAGTATGTATAGGATATTCTCCAGGTATAATATCAGCTATCCAATCAGGTAAAATAAATCCAATTATTTTACTTACATCCATCATATCAATCCAAAGCAGAGGAATATTTTTGTAACCAACGCTAGGTTTTGACATTAATATAAATTTATTTAATGTGTCAGATGGTTTTGGCAACCATCTTCCAGAACCTTGTTCAGAGCAACTAGGTCCACTTGCAATGATTGTTCCCGCGGGAAATAAAAGTATATCTACTAATCTTAGACCACCTTGCTCAGATTTTTGAAGATTATCAAATTCAATGATTGCACTTTGCATCTCATTAAGAGCATTTGGTGGGTAGATGCTAGCATATTCAATTCTTCTTGCAATTTTAACAATATCTTTTGCATAAGTTGATGCTATTTCTTCTGTATCATCTAAGCTTTTTCTGTATGTTTTTATCTCTTCTTTTATTTCTTTAATTGAATTTTTGAATTGTGAATTATGATTTCTTAACTTAAAAAATTTATCATTAATTACACTAAGTTCTTCTGCAGCTGTATGAAATTTTAAACCTTTATCAGTAGCAGGTACCAATGGAACTTCTAAAGTATTTTCTATGGATCCAGTTCCTGCTTGCACTTTTATAATACCCCATTTACCTTGTTCTGATATAGCTTTTTGCCGTTCATTTTTTTCCGCTTCGGTTTCAAATGGATAATCTTTTTTTTTAAAATTTGAGCTTAATAATTTTAACTCGTCAGTCATTTCTTTAATTTTAATTTTTGTATCCATTTCCATTAAATTATCGTTTGTTAGCAGAGGAATTAACTGAGTGGTTTTATTAATAAATCCAACTAAAGTTGTTTTTTGTTGAATATTTAAATCTTGAGAATTTTGAATTTCGTTAGTGATTTTATTAAGGTTTTTATTTTCGATTTTTATTATTGAGGTACTTTTAAATTCTCTTTCTTCGATTGGAAATTGATATTTTAATCCCAGTAAAGAATCATTTACTTTAGCAACCTGGCATAATTCATTAGCTGATTTAGGATAAAATCCTTTAGCAATATCCCAAGAGTAATATAACCAAATTAGTAAGAGTGCACTACTCCCGACAATTACCCAGTGTGTTCCTCCCTTAGCTCTTTCTGGGTTACCAAAAACTGCATCAACTTTTTCTGTTTTTATTAATCTTCTACCGTAAAGAATACATCCAACAATTGATACAAGGATTAGTATTGTTATGATTTGGGTAAACATTTAATTTTCTTTCCCCATAATTTCTTCTTCCATGTTCCAGATCATGGATAATATTTCTTCTCTTTTTGATGAAAATTCTTTGTTCTTTTTAATTTCTCTTAAGTCTTCTTTTAAACCCATTTCTGCAAAAGGAAGATTATATTCTTTATGTATTCTGCCTGGCCTTGGTGCCATAACATATAGTCTTTCACCAAGTAACAAAGCTTCTTCTACTGAGTGAGTAATTAAAATAATTGTTTTTCCTGTCTCCTTCCAAATTTTTAAAACTAGAGACTGCATCTTTTCTCTTGTTAATGCATCAAGTGCGCCCAGAGGTTCATCCATAAGAATTAAGTCTGGATCATTTATTAAACATCTTGCAAGAGCAACTCTTTGCTGCATACCACCAGATAATTGATAAGTTGGTGTATTTCCAAATCCTTGTAACCCAACTATTTCTAACCACTCTTCTACTTTTTTTGCCGTAGTTTCAGAATTTTCTTTTTTCATCCTAAGCCCAAAATTTACATTTTCAGAAACTGTTAACCATTCAAATAGAGCTCCTTGTTGAAAAACCATACCTCTATCAACTCCTGGTCCATTAATTTCATTATTACCTAAAGATATAATTCCAGAAGTTGGTCTGATAAAACCAGCTGCAATATTTAATAATGTAGTTTTTCCACAGCCAGAGGGACCTAATACTGTTAAAAGTTCACCTTTTTTAATTGTAAAATTTAAATCTTTTAAAGCATGAACAGTTTCTCCTTTTGGAGATTTAAAAATCATATTTAGATTTTGAGAAACTAAGTCACTCATAAAAAAACTTTATATTAAAATTCTAAAAAAAAAATAGGCACCAATTCAAAAAATTGGCGCCTATTAAATTTTTCTTTCTCTATTTAATTATAGAGGTAAGAAACTAGTATCTACATTTCCTTTTGGTGTTCCCATTCCATCTAAGAATCCCTTAAGATTACCGCTCTCCATAGATTGTTTAGTTTCTGCTGGAGTTAGAAATTTAAATCCACCAATAGTTTCTTTCATATCTGCTAACTTCATTTCAGCATCTTTAGCTATAACATTTAAGTCAGATTTACCTGATGCATATCTAGCATTTGCTTCATGAGTTACTTCTATGAAAGTTCTTAACATTCCTGGATTTTCCTTCATAAACTTTGTAGTTACTGAAGTAATATCTATACCCAAGATACCTGCGTCTCTAGCTTCTTGAACTGTAAGTAATCTAGATCCAACTGCAGTTGCAGCTTTGATAGAGTTACCACCAAATAAACATGCCATTACAACATCACCGCTAACTAATGCAGCAGCTCCTTCTTCAGGATCCATTTGAATAACGTCCATTTTATTTCTATCAGCTCCAACAACTTTCATACTTTCATCAAAAACATACTCAGCCATAGTTCCTAGTGGAACTGCAACTTTTTTGCCTTCTAATTCAGAACCGTTAGCTTTTGTGATTCCTGAAGCGTTAGAAGTAACACAAGTTGTTCCTCCCATACCGTACTCCATAGCAATATCTACAAGTTTGATTGGTGCTTTAGATTTTACAGCATTAATAAATGGTACTAATCCTTGTGAGTAAGAAATATCAATATCTCCTGCTAACATAGCATCAGTCATTGCTCCACCATTAGTGAAGTTTGTCCATTTAACTGGAACTCCTAATGCTTTTTCGTACAATCCTTTAACTTTATCTTCTTGGTTAGGAGTTGGCCATTCTAAGAAAAATGCAACTCTAACTTCATTAGCAGCTGCATTAGCAACTGAAACACTTAAGTTAAGAGCAACAAGACATCCTAGAATAAAACTTATTATTTTTTTCATTTATTCCCCTTTAAATTAATTAATTTAAAAAGGCATTAAATTTGAATTTTACCCAGATGTAAATGGCTGATTTAATATTCTTATGTAAGAAAAATGTATACAACTTTTAATTGAATGGACAAAATATTACTTTTTTATTAGGTTTTTTTAGTCTACAAACTTTCTTTTAACCAAGGGAAATAATGAGCTCTGAAAAAAGAACATCGGTACCAAATTCACTTAATGAACATTGGATGCCATTTACATCCAATAAAGATTTTAAGGCAAACCCGAGATTAATTACAGAAGCTAAGGGAGTTTATTTAAAAAATCATCATGGGAAAACTCAAATAGACGGAAGCTCAGGATTGTTTTGTAATCCTTTGGGTCATGGACGTAGGGAAATTACTGAGGCTGTAACTAAACAGTTGGACACTTTAGATTACGCACAACCATTTCAACAAGGCTTTGGTGGTTCATTTGAACTTGCAACAAGAATTTCAAAACATACACCAGGCGATTTA
>CACIML010000036.1 GCA_902587735.1 uncultured Pelagibacteraceae bacterium | reverse complement strand
AATATATAGAATTTATTATGGCAACAGTGAATGTAACAGATGAGAATTTTGATGTAGAAGTTTTAAAGTCAGACAAACCTATACTGGTTGATTTTTGGGCAGAATGGTGCGGACCATGTAAACAAATTGGACCAACATTAGAGGAAATTTCTGACGAAATGGCTAACGAGATTATTGTGGCAAAACATAATATTGATAACGAACCTAATACTCCAACAAAGTATGGCGTAAGAGGTATACCTACAATGTTATTATTTAAAAGTGGGGAATTAAAATCCACTAAAGTTGGTGCTACAACTAAATCAAATATTGTGTCTTGGATAAAAGAAAATATTTAATTTAGGTTTAAAACTTCTCCGGCAAGATAAAGAGATCCTGTAATTAAGATAATTTCATTATCTTTTACTGGTATTGATTTAATAGCCTCTTGAATACTTGGTTTTGAATTAATTTCTAAACCTTCTATTTTTAATTTATTTTTAAGTTCGTTTCTTTTAATTGCATTTTTTTGGTTTGGAATATCAATTGTTGTTAAAGAACTTATTTTACCCTTAAAATAACTGAGATATTGATTATGATCTTTATTTAACATCATTCCAAGAATCATATGTTTCTTACAATCCAAGGTATCAAGATATTCTGATAAAACTTTCGCCCCGAGTGGGTTGTGAGACCCATCAATGAATAATTTATTATTTTTAATTAAATTTTTAAGTTTTCCATTTTTTATTTCTTGCAACCTTGCAATACTTTTTATTTTAGTAATTCCTTCTTTTATTTGCTTATTATTAATATTTAAATTTCTTAAATTCCTTATTGTGGCAATAGCAGCTGAAACATTCATTAACTGAAATTGACCAATTAAGTTTGGGAATGGCAGTTTTAAATTTCCAAATTCATCTTCATAATTGAAGCAATCATTTTTACTAATAGAATAATTAAAATGATCATTAAATATTATTTTTTTTGATTTATTTTCTTTAATTGAAGATTTAATTTTATCTAAAATATCTTTAGATTCTTGTTTGGAAATAACTATATTAGATTCTAGTAATGATGATGTTTTTTCAAATATAATTTTATCTAGTGTTTGTTCATTTTTTGGCAACCAGTCTAAATGGTCAAAACCAATTGATGTAATTACAGTTGCTAAATTTTTCTTTAAAATATTAGTTGCATCAAACCTATGAAATAAGCCAGTTTCTACTATTGTAATGTTACTGGAGTATTTTTTTGCACCATAAAAGAAAGCTGCAGTCAATATTTCAAAAAATGTGATTTGTTCATTATTATTTATTTTTTCTACTTCACTTAACAAGTTAGCAAGATCATCATCTTCAATTTCATTGTTGTCATATACAAATCTTTCGTTAATCTTTTTTATATGTGGACTTGTGTAAATATTACATTTTATTTTTCCTTCATTAAGTATAGCTTTTATTGTTTGTATAGTTGAATATTTGCCATTAGTTCCAACGACAGAAATACAATCAAGATTTTCTTGAGGATTACCAAGTTTTTTACAAAGATTTTGAACTCTATCTAAATTTAGATCAATTTTTTTAGGATGCAGCTTTTGTAAGCGTTCTGTTATCTTCTGAAGTTTCATTTGACACAGAATTTATAGCAGAATTTTTCTTTAACAATATTGATAATATAGAGCCTATTTTTTCCCTTAGGTCTTTTCTATGTACTATTAAATCTACAAATCCACATTTTTCAACATATTCACTTTTTTGGAAATCACTTGGAAGTTCTTCTTTAACAGTTGCTTGTATTACTCTTTTTCCAGCAAAAGCAATTAGCGCACCCGGTTCTGCAAAAGCAATATCACCAAGCATTGCAAATGAAGCGGTAATACCTCCTGCCGTTGGATCAGTTAAACAAACTAAATAAGGTAGATTATTTTTCTTTAATTCATTAATTGCCAAAGTTGTTCTTGTCATTTGAGATAATGCTATTAACGACTCAAACATTCTCATTCCACCACCTGCAGTAAATAAAACAAAAGGAGTTTTTTTATCTATAGCATTTTGAATTCCATAAATTAAAGCTTCACCTTCTGCAGCTCCAACAGACGCTCCAATAAACGCAAAATCAAATGCACCAGCTGTAATATCAATATTGTTAATTTTAGTTTTAACAATCATAACAGCGCACTCTTGTCCAGTTTTCTTTCTAGCTATTTCTAATCTTTCTTTATAAGTTTTGGAGTCTTTCCAATTTAAAGGATCATCTTGTGGAATCGGAGTCTCTAAAATTTCGTAATTATTTTTTCCAAAAACAATATCAAATCTTTGTCTACAACTAATCCTATGGTGCTTACCGCATGCATCACAAACCCAAAGATTGTCTTCTAAATCTTTTTTTAAAACCGGGCCTTTGCAACAAGAAGTCCAATCACTGCTTTCAATTTCTTCTTTAGTTGCTCTTTTTTTGATTACTTTTTTTATTTTTTCACCAATGTGAAGGACTTTTTTTATCCAATTCATATTATTTTATTTTTTAATTTTGATACCATTTTATTTACATTTGTGACAGGATTTTGACGATTTTTTAAAGATTTTGATATTTCTTTACACAATGTGCTACCAACTACTAAACCATCGGCTTTTTTTAGTGAAGCTATAGTTTTGCTGGTTATTCCAAATCCAATTACTAAATTTTTTGTTCTATTGATTTTTTTAATTTTTTTATATTTTTCTAAAATTTTTTTAGGAGAAACTTTTAATTTTCCTCCTGTTGTAGATAACATGCTTATGTAATAAACCATATCATGTGAGTCTTTTAATATTTTTCTTAATCTTATCAAAGATGTTGTTGGAGATAAAAGTTGAATAAAATTAATAGAATTTTTTTTACATTTTTTTGCTAATTTTTTATTCTCTGGCCAAGGTAGGTCGACTACAATTAGTCCATCAACCCCTGATTTTTTAGATTCTTTAATAAATTTGTTTTCACCAAATTGGAAAATTGTATTGTAATAACCCATTAGTATAATTGGTTTAGAATATTGGTTTTTTTTGAATTTTTTAACAATCTGAAATATATCTTTTAATTTAATTCCATTTTTAATTGCTCTATACGAACTATTTTGAATTTGTCCTCCATCTGCAATAGGTGTATTGTGAGGCATACCTATCTCGCATATGTCTGCATGTTTTGAAACAGCATTTAATATTTCAAAAGATTTTTTTTTAGTATTATCTCCAGCTACCGTATAGGTAATTAACGCTGTTCTTTTTTCTTTTTTACATTTTTTAAATGTTAAACTGATTGGCGATATATTCATTTTAATTTTCCCAATCTTTCTCTTAAAATATCTCTATCTTTTAAGGCATCTCCACATGAATTTACAATTATAATTGTATCCTTGCTAAGCTTTGGAGCATTTTTTATTGCCTCTGCAAACGCATGGCTTGGTTCCAAACTTGGGTTTAAATTTTCGTATTTAGTAACCATTTGATATGCACTTAAAGCTTCTTCGTCACTGGCAGCAGTATATCTTGCTCTTTTTGTATCTTTTAAAAAACAATGTAGTGGAGAAACTCCTGGGTAGTCTAGCCCAGCGCTTATTGATTCTGTTTCCTCTATTTGACCTTCTTTATTTTGGTTTACATATTGAGCTGCCCCATGCAATATTCCAATTTTTGATCCATAAGTTAAGGGTGCGGCATGCCTTTTACTATTTTTTGGTCCAGCAGCTTCAACACCAATAAATTCAATTTGTTTTTTATTATAATGCATAAATTCATTCCAAAAGCCAAAGCTGGAACTTCCTCCTCCAACGCAATTATATAATTTTATTTTTTTTGGAATTTTTCCAAATTCTTTTTTTATCTGCATTGAAAGTTCTCTAGAAATTTGTGATGTACTCCATCCACAAATTTTAACAAATATATTAGGACCTACAGTAGAACCTACACACATATGAGTAGTATCACAATTTGATACCCAGTATCTCATGCATTCACTAACTGCATCAACAAGTGTTTGGCTGCCAGTATAAACTGGAACTATTTCAGCACCATTTTTTTTCATTGCATCACAATTAGGTTTTTGCCTTTTGATATCTTTTAGTCCCATGAATATTTTGCATTTTAAACCAAATTTTTTTGCAGCCATGCTTAACATCTTTCCAGCATAGCCAGCACCGGTGTCTCCAATTATGTATTTTTTCCCCGCTCTTTTTGCAATAAGGCTGTGAACAGTTGCATTGTAAATTTTATGTGCGCCTCCATTTGCTTCAGATACAACTTTTGTCCATATTTCCGCACCATTTAGATGTTTTGTTAAGTTATTTAGCTTTATAAATGGAGTTGGAGCTCCAATCCAATTTTTAAAATAATAATCTCTTTCTTTAATAAAACTTTTATCTTTTCTTAATTTTTCAAATAAAACTGTAAGATCTTCTATAGGTTTTTTTAATGTTTCAGGGATAAAATTTCCACCAAATTTACCACCCCAAAATCCACTTTTGTCATGTTGATCAATTAAAGGTATTCTTTTTCTA
>CACIML010000035.1 GCA_902587735.1 uncultured Pelagibacteraceae bacterium | reverse complement strand
TTTTTTTGATTCTTTTTTACATTGAACTTGTTTAACTTTTTCATCTACTGCCAAAAAAATACTTGATAATTTAATCTGGTTAGGATCATTTGACAAAACATACCCACCATTAGATCCCCTTATACTTTTAACAATATTATTTTTTTTTAACTTTGAGAAAATTTGCTCTAAAAAAACTAATGAAATATTTTGTCTTAGCGAAATATCTCGAAGTGGTACTGGCTTATGCTTATTAAAACTTGCTATATCGGCCAAAGCCATCACTGCGTATCTACTTTTAGAGTTTAACTTCATATAAATCCTTTAATAACAAGGTTTTATATATATACCTGACCAAAATAGTCAAGATTAGATATAATAAAAAAGTTCGCAAATTGTCACTTACATGTGATAAATGTATTTTTTTTTTGATAACGATAATCAATAACATATGGACAATAAAATAATTGAAGTTTTTATACCTGGGCCAGCAGGAAGACTTGAAGCTAAATATTTTAAAAATAAAAAAAACACATCACCAATTGCATTAATTTTACAACCCCATCCTCAATATGGAGGCACAATGAATAATAAGGTTGTTGTAGATGCTTTTCATACATTTATGAATAATGATTTTTCTGTTTGTAGAGTAAATTTTAGAGGTGTGGGAAAAAGTGATGGAGAGTTTGATAATGGACAAGGTGAATTAGCTGATGCTGCAGCAACATTGGATTGGTTAGAAAAAGAAAATTTTGAAAATTCTCAATGTTGGATATCTGGATTTTCTTTTGGATCTTTAATTGCTATGCAGTTGCTAATGAGAAGGCCTGAAATAAATAGATTTATATCAATTTCACCTCAGCCTAATGTTTATGATTTTTCTTTTTTATCACCATGCCCAACATCAGGTTTAGTAGTTTGCGGAAAAAAAGATGAACTAGTTCCTCAAGATCATATAAAAGATTTAAATAAAAGATTAAGCGCTCAAAGAGGAATAAAAGTAGATTTTCAAATTATACAGGAGGCAAATCATTTTTTTTCAAAATCTAGTGATGATTTGATCAAAACTTTAGATAAATATATTAAAAAAGAAACAACTATTTTTTAAAAATTTTTTATTATAACTCCTCCTGTACATGCCTTCGAGCATCCAGTAGTTTTCGGAAATGAAATAGGCAGCTTAAGGTAAGATCTTATAGCAAGATAAGCAAAGGCCTGCGATTCAATAAAATCACCATCAATTCCATAATTATCAATCAGATGATAATCAATTCCATTTTTTTTAATATTACTAGTCAAAAATTTATTTTTACGTCCACCTCCACATAAAACTAAATTACATTTAATCTTCTTTATAAAACTTAAACCTGATTTTAAATACTTACATGTAACTTCAGTAAGAGTTGCAGCTCCGTCTTCTAAAGACAGACCTTTTGCATATGATCCATCAAATTCCTTTATATCAAAAGAGTGCCTCTTCTTTTTATTTTTATATTTTTTTTGAACTCTATATAAGGTGTCAAAATTAATTTTTCCTGATATAGCTAATTTTCCACCTTTGTCATATTTATTTTTCGAATTAGTTCTTACCCAATGATCAACTAAGCACATTCCTGGACCAATATCATTTGCACTGAGTTCATTATATTGATCAACAAGTGTATAATTTGCTATACCTCCTATATTTAAAAAACAAGCAGGAGCAATTTTAAATTTTTTTGCTAAAACTTTATGAAAAATTGGAGCTAAGGGAGCTCCCTGACCTCCATTTTTTAAATCATTTTTTCTAAAATCATAAATAACTTTTTTTTTATTAAGTTTTGATAAAAGTTTTCCATCTCCTATTTGTTTAGTAATTTTTTCTTTTGCATTATGGAAGATTGTTTGTCCATGAAAACCTATAAAATCTATGTTTATTTTTGTTTTTTTTAAAATCTTATTCACCGATTCAGAGTGAAAAGTTGTTATTTCTTTTTCAACAGATTTTATTTGTTTTTGATATTTTTTTAGATCTTTAGAACTTTTTATCTTATCTCTAAGTTTCGTTAGATTATTATAAATACTCTTAGGATATTCAAAGTATTTGTCTAAAATTGCTTTATATTTGCTTTTTCCATCAGATTGAATAATTGATGCATCAACTCCATCCATTGAAGTTCCGCTCATCAACCCTAGACTGTAATAGCTTTTGCTCATATGTATTTTTTAAATAATTTAAATCTAGTATATTGATTCTACACTGTTTTTAAAAAAATATGGAAAATTCATTTTTAACTGAATTCAAAGAACGAGATTATTTTAATCAATGCACTAATTCTGATGAATTAGAACAGTTAATGAATAAAAAAAAAATCAGAGCTTATATTGGTTTTGATTGTACTGCTTCAAGTTTGCATGTTGGAAGTTTATTACAAATAATGTGTTTAAGGTTGTTGCAGAAACATGGTCATCAACCAATAGTGTTGCTAGGAGGAGGCACAACACGGATAGGAGACCCTTCTGGAAAGGACGAAACTAGAAAAATTTTATCTGAAAAGGAAATTGAAAAAAATATCAAAAATATTGAAAAAATTTTTAAAATTTATTTAAAAACTAATAACCCAAAAACCAAACCACTATTTGTAAACAATTATAAATGGCTCGCCAAATTAAATTATATAAAATTTTTAAGGGAGATTGGAAAACATTTTACTATAAATAAAATGCTTAGCTTTGATAGTGTCAAATTACGATTAGATAGAGAACAATCTTTAAGCTATATGGAATTTAACTATATGATTTTACAAGCTTATGATTTTCTTGAACTTAATAAAAATAAAAACTGTTTTATGCAAATTGGTGGATCTGACCAATGGGGAAATATTGTTAACGGAGTAGAGCTTATTAAAAGACATTCTGGTAAACAAGCTTTTGGATTAACAACGCCTCTAATTACTTTAGCTTCGGGAACTAAGATGGGTAAAACAGAAAAAGGGGCTGTTTGGCTAGATAAAAAACTTTTGTCCTCCTACTATTATTGGCAATTTTGGAGAAACACAGATGATAGGGACGTTTTAAAATTTATAAAAATGTTTACAGATTTATCATTAGAAAAAATTGAAGAAATTAAAAATAAAAATATTAATCACTTAAAAATTATATTAGCTAACGAATGTACAAAAATGCTACATGGGAAAAACGAAGCACATTTAGCCGAAAAAACTGCAAAAAAAACTTTTGAGGACAACTCTACAGGTTTAGGTCTTCCAACAGTATCTATTAATCAAAAAAAAATAAGTGATAAAATTAATATTGTTGATCTAGTAGCTCTGTCTAAACTAGAAAGTTCTAAAAGTGAAATCAGAAGATTAATAAAAGGAAATGGTATCAAAATTAATAATCAAGTAATTAATGATGAAAAATTTCTTATTACCGAAAAATTATTCAGTGAAAATTTTATCAAACTATCAATTGGTAAAAAAAGACATATTAAAATTAAATTAAATTAGTTTTTTATGAATTCTATTGAAGGAAACTTTGATAACTCAGAAGTGGATAAATTACTAAGAAAACATTTTATTGAATTGAGATCAGTATCACCAGCTGGAAGTACACATGTTTTAGATATTGATGGACTTAAAGATCCAAGTATTAAGTTTTGGAGTTTGTGGGAAAATGAAAAGCTTATGGGTTGTGGAGCGTTAAAATTTTTAAATGAAAATCATGGAGAATTTAAATCGATTAGGGTTGCCAACCAGTATAGAGGAAAAGGATATGGTAAGAGAATTATTAACCATCTTATTGCAGAAGCAAAAGAATTAAAAATAAAAAAAATCAGTATTGAAACTGGATCAGGAGAATTTTTTAAATCAGCCAGGAATCTCTTTAAAAACTTTGGTTTTAAAAAATGTGAGCCTTTTAGTCACTACAAAACTGATCCAAATTCTTGCTATATGACCTTAGAAATTAATTCTTTTTAATTTTTTCTAGTGTTCGAGTAATAAATCTTGGAGTTAAAGTTTTTATAGGGTTAACAGTAGTTTTTGTTTTTTTGGGAGGGCCTTTAATTTTAAAACTAACACCAAATACTCCTTCGCCAGTTTTTTTTCCTACCAAAATCTCACCTAATAAAGGTAATGAACCTATAACTTTATTTAAAGTCGTAGCTGGTACCAGTGTTCCTCTTAAACTAATTAATTCATCTTTTTGAACATAGCCATTCATCATAAGTGAAATAGCAGGTCCAATTGCATAAATTTCATCAATTGTCATAAGATTATTTTCATTTTTAAATTTCATTTCAAATTCATTAAATCTAATTCCTTCACCAGTAAGCAAATCAGCTATACCTTGAAGTGAAGCTAGTGTAAGAATTTTAGTAAGCGCAGGTAATTCTTTTAGTTTAAAATCATTAATTTTAAGAGTTGAGTTTGATACATTATTTTTTTTAAGAGAGTAAAAATCTAAATATCCTTTTTCAAATCCTTTTATAAATTTATATTTTTTTACTAAAGGTTTGGCATATTCTGAATATAATGTGGTAATTTTTTCATTATTTTGATTTGTATTAATGGTAAAACTAAGTTTTTTATCATGAGGAAAATTTGCAGTCAGATTTAAATTTTTTAAATTACTTTTTTTAAATTTTAAAGTTCCATTAAGATTATTAAGATAGTTAGTTTTATCAATAAA
>CACIML010000034.1 GCA_902587735.1 uncultured Pelagibacteraceae bacterium | reverse complement strand
TTTTTTTATTTTTTCTACTAAAGTTAATTTTTTATTTATAATTTCAATTATATTATTAATTATTTGATTATTATTTAAAAATTCTTTGTTTGGAACTATTAAAGCTACTAAATAATTTTTTTTATCACCATAAACCATGCATTGATCAATTTCTTCTGCATTTGTAATCATGTTTTCAATTTTTGCTGGTGAAATATTATCTCCTCCAGCACTAACAATAATATCTTTCTTTCTATCTGTAATTTTAAGATATCCATCTTCAACATCTATTTCTCCAATATCTCCAGTATGTAACCAACCATCTACAATGACTTTTTCTGTTTCCTCTTTTTTATTCCAGTATCCTAACATTACATTTTCACCCTTAACTAAGATTTCTCCATCTTCAGCAATTTTAACTTTATTTCCTTTAAAAGGTGGTCCTACAGTTTCTACCTTTATTTTATGAATGGGATTACAGCTAACAACAGGTGAAGTTTCGGTTAAACCGTATCCTTGAAGAGTAGGAAGCCCAATAGAATTTAAAAATTCTCCTATTTCCTTATCTAAAGCTCCTCCTCCAGAAACAAAAGCTTTTAAATTTCCACCAAACTGTTTTTTTATCTTCTTTCTAACTAATACATCTAACAGTGAATTAAGTAATCTTTCAAAAAAATTCATTTTATCTTTTAACAATTTTTTTTTACCTAATTTAATAGTTGCACTAATTAATTTAGCTTTTAAACCAGTCTGTTTTTTCATATTAATATTAATTTTGTTATAAAGGTTTTGATAAAATCTAGGAACAGCTGTCATGATTGTTGGTTTGGCTTCTGATATATTTTCTAAAAGTTTTTCTATTTTTTCTGCATAATAAACTTTAGCTCCTACGGCTATTTGTGCAAACTGTACACAATGCTCATATGAATGTGAAAGAGGTAACCAAGTTAAAAAAACTGGTCTTGAATCAATTAATGGTTTCATAATTTCACATGCTCCTACAAGATTATTTAAAATGCCTCCATGACTTAAAATTACTCCTTTTGGATTGCCTCCAGTTCCTGAAGTATAAATTATACAGGCAGCCGAACTTCTCTTAAAATTTAAATTTTTCATTTTATCTTTTTCAGATAAATCATTTTTCATTATAAAATTAAAATCTAAATATTTTTCTTTATGCATTATATTTAAATTATGATGTACTTTTTTCAATTCATCAAAAGTAATTACTTTTTTTATAAAATTTTTTTCATCAATAACTGTGTTTAATTTTTTCAACATGTCATTGTTAGAAACAATAACGACTGTTGGTTCACAATCTTCAATTAAATACTTATAATCTTGTTCTGTATAAGTTGTATATGCGGGCACTGTGATTGCACCAGACAACATGATAGCTAAATCAGAGATAAACCATTCAGGTCTATTTTCTGAAACCAAAAGACATCTATCACCTTCTCTTACATGTTCTTTTATTGTTTTGGAAAGTTTAAATATATTTATTTTTGTTTCTTCCCATGTAAATTTTTTTTTATTATTTGGATTTAACCATTGTAAAAAAACACTTTTAGGATCTTGTTTTTCCGATTGATAAAAAAATAATTCAATTAAACTGTTAAATTTATCTAAATTCATAACATTTTTTGGTGGGCGAAGAGAGAATCGAACTCTCACTTCTTGCAAAACACGATTTTGAGTCGTGCGCGTCTACCAGTTCCGCCATTCGCCCTATATTAACTTTTGTTTTGACAACTATTCATCAAAATTGCCATTAAAATACACAATTAAATAGTATAAGAACTCAAATTATATTAAAACCAAAAAATGTTTAAAGAATTATATGAAAAATCTTTAAAATTAGCAGCACACAAAAGTTCAAAATTTTTTTTAGGTATAGTTTCATTTATTGAAAGCTCTTTTTTCCCAATACCACCTGACATTATGATTATCCCAATGGTAATAGCAAAAAAAAATGATTATTTAAAAATATTTTTAATTGCTACAATATTTTCCTCTTTGGGTGGCCTATTTGGATATTTTATTGGTTCAGCCTTTTTAGAATTATCAATGACAGTTATTGAATTTTATGGTTATGAAGAAAAAGTTTTAGATCTTCAAAATAAAATGTCCAGTAAAAGTGGTATTATATTTTGGTTAGGAACATTATTTCTTGCAGGTTTTACTCCGCTGCCCTTTAAAGTATTTACAATAACCAGTGGCATAATAAGTTTTAATATAATTATATTCTTTATTATATGTCTAATTTCTCGAGGATTAAGGTTTTATATTGTAGCCTTTTTTTCAGTAAAATTTGGCAAAACTTTTGAGTCCTTTATAGAAAAAAAGGGTACAATATGGTTTTCAATTATAGGTGTTGCTTTAGTGGCCATTGCCATGATTATATATTTTATTATTTATTAAAATGTCTCAAATAAAAAATAAAACGACACTTAATTTAATTTTATTATTTAGTATTTTTGCCTTAACTACAGCATATTTTATTGAATACGCTTTGGGTCACAAACCTTGTAATCTTTGCTTAATTGAAAGATTGCCTTATATCCTTACAATAATAATTGTTTCATTAGGACTAATTTTAAAAAAATTCGAGAAAACTATAATTATTTTTCTAATCTTAATTTTTGTAGCCGCAACTATTATATCATTTTACCATTTTGGGATCGAACAGGGTTTTTTTGAAGAATCTTTGGTTTGCAAATTAGACAACAATATTACTAATTTATCTAAAGATGATCTGTTAAAAGAACTACAAAAAGAACCTATTAGCTGTAAAGATGTTAGTTTTAGAATTTTTGGTTTCTCACTTGCTACAATAAATACAATTATATCTTTAATATTAAGTGTTATAAATATCAAACTTTTTTTAAATTATGAAAAAAACAAATAAAACTAAAGTTGAAGAGTTTATAAGAGTTGATCATGCTGGTGAGCGTGGTGCTATAAAAATATATGAAGGGCAATTGCTAGCATTGGAAACTTTAGTAAAAGATGATAATTTAAAAAAAACAATTCAGGAAATGAAGACTCATGAAAAAGAACACTGTGATTACTTCGAAAATGAAATAAAAAAACGAAATATTAAGCCTACAAAGCTAATGCCTTTATGGGATTTATTAGGTGTTGGTCTTGGTTTTAGTTCAACATTATTGGGAAAAAAAGCTGCAATGCTTTGCACTGCATCTGTTGAGGAAGTTATTGATGAACATTATAAAAAGCAAATAAATCAATTAGAACCTGATGAAAATATATTAAAAGAAAAAATTAAAAAATTTAGAGAAGATGAATTGCATCATAAAGACATTGCTTATGAAGAAGGAGCAACTAAAAAAGGTTTATACAAAATTTTAGATAAGATTATTAAAACAGGCTCTAAAGTAGCTATAAATATTTCAGAAAAAATTTAATTACGGCTCTAACTCAACATCCCAATACAAATAATCTATCCAACTTTTATGAAGAAAATTTGGAGGAAAATTTTTTCCATTTTTATGTAAATCTTCTGTTGAAGGTTGATAGGGTTTTTGATTTAATATCATTTCAGATTGATTAATAAGATTACCACCTTTTTTAACATTACAACTTGAACAAGCTGTCACAACATTATTCCAATCTGTTTTTCCACCTTTTGATCTTGGTAGCAAGTGATCAAATGTTAATTCACTTTTACTTCCACAATATTGACAACTAAATTTATCTCTTAAAAAAACATTAAATCTAGTAAAGTTTGGGTTTGATTGTGGCGCAACATAACTTTTTAATGCAATTACACTTGGTAACTTCATAGAAAATGAAGGACTCCTTATCACTCGATCATAGTTATTTACAATTGTAACTCTATCTAAATAAACTGATTTAATAGAATCCTGCCAGCTCCAAAGTGATAAAGGATAATAACTTAAAGGTCTATAATCAGCATTTAAAACTAATGCTGGACATTTTTCTAATGAAATATTCTCATCAATAAAGGTCATATGTAAACCAAGACTAACTTAAATTATTTTATTAATCAATAGGACTAAATCTTTATTAAATTTTAAAGTTTTGCTTTATATATTCTAAAGCTAAGCTGGAGGCTTCAACAGGAATGTGATGACCACAATTTTTTATCATATTTATTTCTACTTCTATATTGTTTCTAGTTAAAAAATCTTTAGCTTCTAATAAATTTACAGAAGGAACAACTTCATCAATATCCCCATGTAATAATAGCATTTTAGTCTTAGAAATTTTTCTCTTTGAAAGATTATCTTTGTTTATAATTTTTCCAGAAAAACCAACAATACAGTTTAAATTTTCATTACTAGTTAAACCCAAATTTATAGACATCATACATCCCTGGCTAAAACCACATAAACAAATTTGAGAATTTTTTAAATTATATTCTTTTTTAATTTCATCAATAAATTGATGAAGTTGTTTTTCAGCTTTTATTGATTGTTCTAAAATGTATTGAGGGTCCTCTTTCGTTAAGTCAAACCATTGAAACCCATTAGGGTTGATTGGACATCTTTCGTGAGCATCAGGACATAAAAAAACGGTATTAGTTAAAAATCTTTTCCAATTTAGACTTAACATGCTTATGTCTTTTCCATCACCTCCATATCCATGAAGTAATATTATTGCATTTTTAATTTGAATATCGTTTTCAGGTTTTATAATTATTGTTTTAAGACAGAATGTCATAAGAATTTAATACTAAAAATTTTACACCAAATGAGTATAGTTAAATATCATGAACAAAAATAAAAACAACAAAACAATCTGGAATGTAAGAATTAAAA
>CACIML010000033.1 GCA_902587735.1 uncultured Pelagibacteraceae bacterium | reverse complement strand
GGAGCCGGTGCTATGGGTTCAGCATTTACTATTCCATGTACGGATAATAATAATGAAGTAACATTAGTTGGTACGCATTTAGAGAATGAATTAATAACATCTATTAAAAAAAATAAAAATTTTCATCCATCATTAAAAACTAGCTTACCTTCAAAAATTAAAATAGAAAGATTTGACAACTTAAAACCTACTATGGAAAAAGGTGCAGATATATTAGTTGCAGGAATAAGCTCAGTAGGAATAAAGTGGTTTGCTGAAGAAATTTCTAAATATTACAAAAAAAAACTTCCTATAGTTTTGTTAACAAAAGGACTATCTGTAGAAAATGACGAGTTAATCACTCTGTCAGAAAAAATAAAAATATTATTAAAAGAAAAGGGACACAATGATAATGAAATTAATATATCAGCAATTAAAGGACCTTGTTTGGCAACTGGTTTAGCAAACAAAATGAGAACAGGAACTGTAATAGCTAACCCAGATTTAAAAGCAGCACAATTTTTAAAAAAAATTATTTCAACTAATTATTATTCGACAGAACTTTCAACTGACCTTCAAGGTGTTGAATTATCAGGTGCAATTAAAAATATTTATTCAATGTTGATTGGCGCAGCTGAAGGTTTAAGCAACTCAAAGGCTCCAATTGAGATACAATCTAAATATTATTTAAATACTTCAGCATCATTAATACATAGATCAATTTCTGAAATGGCAGAGTTCGTGTCTTGTTATGGAGGAACTACAGAAACAGTTTATGGATTAGCTGGACTTGGAGATCTTTATGTCAGTGCTATCGGAGGAAGAAATAGTTTAATGGGAAAGTATCTAGGGCAAGGACATTTATATAAAGATGCAAAAGAATTATACATGAAGGACATAACTGTAGAAGGTGCTGAACTTGCATTTGAAATAGGTCCAAAAATTTTTAAAGACCTTAAAGCAGAAAAATTTCCTTTAATGTTTAGTGTTTTAAAGTCTATATGTGAAAACAAAAAATTAGAAATTAATTGGTAAATGAATACTAAAATTATAAATATTGCTGGATGGATTTTATTTTTGATCTCTGCAATTGGTTTTATTATGTCTAGCCTTGGAAATTTTTGGGCTATGTTTGGAAGTCTTTTCTTTTTAGCCGGTTGTGTAGTTTTTTTGATACCTTATTTTTTTGATTGATTTAAAAAGGTTTTTGATGAATCATCCATTGCTGATGCCCATGGAGTATGATGAATTGGAGCGACTGAACCAGTGACAGGAGATGAAAAAGATTTATTTCTATAAGTCATAATGTCTTCCATTTTGTGGTGCTCCCATTCTTTAAAATGCTTTCTAATTAATTCAAAATCAATTTTTGGGTAATCAGATAAATCATGAAGTTCTTTTGTATATTCCGTTTGAAAATCTATCATTTGATCTGGATTTTCTAATTTTTCTTCCATTGTTACCCATTTGTTTATATCTTTTTCTATTTCTGAGTCATTTGGAATTTTAATCTTTCCCATTATCACATCTCTTGCAAACCATGCCTGGCAATCAAACATATTAAACGTATGAAATTGATCTTGCATACCCAAGTAAAGTAGTTTGTTGTTATTTTGCCATACAACACCTTTGTATAGTTTTGGTGGATACAATCTATTTCTAGTTTTTAATTTCAGATCTTCAGTTAAAAAAGGAAAATGATGAAGATAACCACAGCACAAGATTATTGCATCAACTTCTTGTTTATGACCATCTTTAAAAATTGCTTTATTTCCATCTATCCTGTCTAAATAATGCACTTCTTTTACTCCACTAGGCCATTTAAAACCCATTGGGTTATTTCTATAACCTATAGTTACACTCTTTGCGCCGTATTTATGACACTGAAGAGCTACATCTTCTGCGGAATAACTACTTCCTAAAACAATAACGTTTTTACCTCTGAATTCTTCTGCGTCTCTAAAATCATGTGAGTGCAATATTCTTCCTGGAAAAGATTTCATTCCAGAATATTCTGGAATAAATGGAACAGAGAAATGACCAGTTGATACAACTACATAATCAAAATTTTCTTTTAAATTCTTATCATTTTTTTTATCACACGAAGTTACTTCAAAATTTTTTCCATTATAAATTACATTAGTTACACTATTATTAAATCTTACTTTATTTTTTAGGTTCCCTTTTTTAACTCTGCCAAGTATATAATCATATAAGACTTCTCTTGGCGGAAATGAAGGAATAGGTTTTCCAAAATGTTCGTCAAACGAATAATCAGCAAATTCTAAGCATTCTTTGGGTCCATTCGACCAAAGATATCTATACATACTATTAGGAACGGGATCTCCATATTGATCAGATCCAGTTCTCCAGCTGTAATTCCACAATCCTCCCCAATCTTCTTGTTTTTCAAAACAAACTATTTCAGGTATTTTTTCGCCTTTTTTTTCAGCTTGTTCAAAAGACCTCAACATTGACAAGCCGCAAGGTCCTGTTCCAATAATAGCCACTTTTGTCATTGAATTTTCATCTCCCTCAAAAAATTTATTAAATCTATCTTATCTAAATATTAATTCAATGATTTTAATTCTTGCAATAATTCTAATTTTAATTTTAATTGTCCCAAAAAATAACTCTATGCCAAAATTAATCTCTAGCTATGTAAAATTTGTTGACTCAATTTGTATTAAAGTTGGGAGAATAGTTATGTACGGAGTTTTTTTTATGATGTTCGTACTAATTCTTTCTTTTTTTACTAGAAACATAATAAATTATCCCTTGATGTGGATAATTGAGATGGCTCAATTTACAATTACCGCATACTATTTATTGGGTGGTGGTTATTCTATGATTACAGACGATCACGTAAGAATGGATTTGTTTTATGGAAGGCTTTCGGAAAGAGGAAAAGCAAAAATGGATGCTTTTACAAGTGTATTTTTAATTTTTTATTTAGTAATTTTATTTTATGGATCTATAACAAGCTTACAATACACCATCCAAACTAAACAAAAACTTTTTACTGCATGGGCACCTTATGTTTGGCCAATAAAAAGTTTAATGTTAATTGGTATTTTATTAATGTTACTGCAAGCTATTTCAATGCTTTTTAAAGATATAGCAAAAATGAAAAATAAAAAAATATAATTAATTATGTTGGCACAATACTTAAGCTATGAATTCATTGCATTGTTTATGTTTATAACAATGTTAACAATGATGTTCACTGGTCAAAGAGTATTTGGAGCAATAGGCTTTGTTGCAGCTGCTTCAGCATTATTGATTTGGGGTGAAGGATCTATGGAAATGCCTTACACAGCTACTTGGAAGTTATTTAAATGGTATCCAATGCTTACTCTTCCTCTTTTTATTTATATGGGATTTATGATCTCCGAGTCAGGAATAGCAAATGATTTATATAAAATGTTTCACGTATATTTTGGTGGACTAAAAGGTGGTCTTGCGATTGGAACTATGCTTATGATGGTTGCGATTTCTGCAATGAATGGATTAAGTGTAGCGGGAATGGCTATAGGAGCCACAATTGCACTTCCAGAAATGTTAAAGAGAAATTACGATAAACGAATGATTACTGGTGTGGTTCAAGCAGGAAGTTCGCTAGGTATACTTATACCACCAAGTGTAGTTATGGTTTTATACGGCATGATTGCAAGACAACCTGTTAGCAAGCTTTGGTTAGCCGGTCTTTTGCCAGGAATATTAATGGCTTCTTTATTTATTATTTATATTTATGTTAGATGCCGACTACAACCAGAATTAGGTCCAGCATTAGATAAAAAAGAAAGAGACATTCCATTATCAGAAAAATTAAAATTATTAAAAGCTGGAATAATTCCTTTTGTAATTTTCTTCCTTATGACCGGTTTGTTTTTAATGGGAATAGCCAGTTTAGTTGAATGTTCTGCTGTTGGAGCATTATTAGCTACAATTGCTGCAATTTACAAAAAAAGATTTAATAAAACAGTTCTTGAAACTACACTTAGAAAAACACTTGGTGTTTCATGTATGTTTATGTGGATCATTTTAGCAGCATTATGTTTTGGAGCTGTCTTTGATGGTTTAGGAGCAGGAAAAGCTATAGAAAAATTATTTATTGAAAGATGGCATTTAACACCTTGGGGAGTTTTAATTATGATGCAACTATCTTACATTATTATGGGAATGTTTTTAGATGACACTGCAATGCTGGTAATTGTTGCACCACTTTATGTACCATTAATTATATCTCTAGGATTTGACCCAATATGGTATGGAGTACTTTATACAATTACTTGCCAAATAGCATATATGACTCCACCGTTTGGATATAATTTATTCTTAATGAGAGCAATGGCACCAAAAGAGATAACTTTATATGATATTTATAGATCAATCATTCCGTTTGTTATAGTTATGGTTATTGGTTTAGCTATAGTTATGGCATTCCCAGAAATAGCAACTTATTTACCAGAAAAGTATTTATCAAATAAATAAACTTTACAACTCTAAGTTTAAATTATTTTAAATAATTACTATAATCATTCTAAATTTTATAATAACCTTTTCCTTATAAATTAGAGAGAGGAAGGTTATATGAAAAAAAATAAAAAAATCATAACAAACAAAAGGCGATCATTTATTAAGAAAGCTGGTTTGTTAACTTTGGGTGCTGCAGGAGCAACTGTTGTAAAAGCTCCATATGCCTATTCAGCCTCAAATCCAATAAAATGGAGACTTCAAACATATTCTGGAGCACCTCTAGGAGCTCATGTTGTTAAGCCACAAATTGAGGCTTTTAACAAGGCTGCTCATGGTGAAATGGAAATTGAACTTTATTATGCAGACCAATTAGTTCCAACAGATGAATTGTTTAGAGCAATGCAAGCAGGTACAATTGATGCTGTACAAAGTGATGATGCAACTATGGGTTCACCAGTAGATATTCAGGTATTTGGTGGATACTTCCCATTTGCAACAAGATACAGCTTAGACGTGCCATCATTATTTAAATATTATGGTTTAAATGAAATTTGGGACGAAGCTTATAAAGAAGTTAAGGGAGTAAAATGGTTAAGCACTAGTGCTTGGGATCCTTGCCATCTATTTACTGTTAAGAAAAAAGTCACTTCATTAGCGGACATGAAAGGTTTAAGAGTTTTTGGTGTTCCTACTGCAGGAAAATTCTTAGCTAGATATGGTTTGATTCCAGTAATTGTACCATGGGATGATGTTGAAACTGCTATGCAAACAGGTGAACTTGATGGTGTTTGTTGGTGTGGATTTACTGAGGCTTACGAAGTTGGTTGGGCTGATATTTGCAAATATGCTTTAACTAACGCAGTAACAGGTGCTTGGTTTGGTTCTTACTTTGCTAACTCAAAAAGTTGGGAAAAATTAAGTCCAAAACTTCAAGCTTTATACCGTATGTCTATCAATGACTCTCATTACTATAGACAAGTTTGGTACTGGGGTGGAGAAGCTGATCTACGTGTTAATGGAAAAAAAATGGAACTAACAAGTCTTCCAGCTAATGAGTGGAGTAAAGTTGTTGAAGATTCTAAAGAGTTCTGGGACGAAACATCAAAGATTAGTCCACGTGCTAAAAAAGTTGTTGATGCATTTAAATTATATGCACAAACAATGGATAAAGCAGGCTATCCTTACAGATAAAAATATTATTTAGGCGCTTCTTTTATAGGAGCGCCTAATTTAAAGTTTCACGGTTTAGCAGTAATACCGCCATCAACAATAAACTCAGTTCCAGTAATATAATTTGATTGATCACTTAATAAAAACATAACAGTATTTGATATATCTGCAGGTTTTCCAACTCTATTAAGAGGTATTGTTTTTTCTAAATTTTTTTTTGCTGATGGATTTTTTTTCCATCTTTTTTGCATATTAGTGTCTACTGCTCCAGGCAATATGCTATTTGATCTAATATTATTTGATGCAAATTGAATAGCGAAAGATTTTGAAAGTCTAATCATAGCAGCCTTTGAAGATCCATAAGCATCCTGAGGTTTATCATCACCTGATAACGCATCAACCGAAGAAATATGTACCATTGATCCAAACTTATTTTTTATCATTTTAGGTATAATAATTTTAGACAAATAGACCATAGATTTTAAGTTTATTTCGTAAACTTTGTCCCAAATTTTTGGGTCAATATCGGTTGAAGATATATCTTTATTAAACCACAGGACACCAGTTGTATTAACTAAATAATCAATCTGTTTATTTTTTTTGTAAAACATATCTATTGATTTTTTTAGTTTATTAAAATCAGTAACATCAACCTTTTTATATGTACAATGTTGATTATTTTTAAGAAAATTTTTAGGTGGTTCTTTTAAATCAATCATAAGCACCAATATTTGATTATTTGATAAATTTTTAGAAACTTCTAAACCCATACCTCCACAGGCACCTGTAACAATCGCAGATTTTCCCTTAAATGTAAGATTCATTTTTTTATTTTAATTCTTTTCTTAAATGAAAACTTTTGGGCTTAGTTAAGTGTTCAAAGGCAATCTCAGATAAGGAACATCCTTTACCCGTTTCTTTGACACCAGTCCAAGATAAACCCGGATCAAGATAATCACATCTATTCATAAACACAGTTCCAGTATTTACTTCATCTCCAAGTTTTTGAGCAACATAAATGTCTTTTGTCCAAATAGATGCTGTTAAACCGTAAGGACTGTCGTTCATTAAATTTATTCCCTCTTTGTCATTTTCTACAGGCATTATTCCTACGCAAGGACCAAAAGTTTCTTCCATCATAAATTTCATTTCATGATTTACTTTAGTTAGTACCTGAGGCGGCATATAGTTTTCATGTTCTTT
>CACIML010000032.1 GCA_902587735.1 uncultured Pelagibacteraceae bacterium | reverse complement strand
TGGATAATGTTTTTTAAAAAATAAATTTGATCTAATCAAAGAGTTTAATAAAGCTAAGTAATCTTTACTATTAAAAATCCATTTCCTTTCAAATCTATTTATTTTTTTTTGCATTTAATTATTGCTTTATTAAAGATAATTTTTTTTCATAAATTATTGGAAGGATCTTATTTGAATCAATTTCAATCGATTTATCATTGATTAAGACTTTTGAAATTCTATCTTTAATAGATTTGATTAAAAAATTATTAACTATATAGTTTTTTGCAGTTAAAGACCCATGACTATATTCTTTTTTTTTTTGATATGCGGCAAATGGGATCTGAACACCATCAAAATTAACATTCTCAGAATAAACTTCTGAACCATCTTTGCTAACTATTCCAGCAAAAGAGTTAATACCTTTAATTTCGTATATACTAATATTTGACTCTTCACCTGCGCTAATTAATTTATCTCTTACATTGTTAAAGTAAGCATCATTTATAATAACTTTTGATCCAGAAAAATCTATTGCATCATTATTAATATTTATAAAATGAGCGTTATTAATTTCTCCATCGCTAAAATCTATATCGACTGCGTCTGAAGAAATATCTTTGTAATTAACATTATTAATTATAAAATTAGATCTAAAAATATTAATTGCATCCTCAGAAAATATATTTTTAAAATGTGCATTATTAATTTCTAAATTTGTTTGATGAAAATTAATCGAACCCAAAATTAAATATTCATTATTTAAATCAATATTGTATCCAGTTAAGTATGAAATTTCTGTATTTTGAATTTTTGATAATTTATTAGTATCAGTAATCAAAATACCTCCTCCAAGATTATTTTTTTTTCCAGAAATAATTGTTAATTTTTCTTTACCGCCAATTGTCCATGGAGAGTTAGATATGATAAAGGCATTATTTATTAATAATATTTTTTGGCCTTGTTTAATAACAACATTAAATCCTCTAGGGATATATAAGTTTTTATCAATTTCAACTTCATCACTTTTCAAAAATAGATCGTTGTGCACTTGAACAAAATAGTTTTTTAATAATTCAGAATTAAGATTTTTAAAACTATCATAAGAATATTCAGAATTTAAATGGTCAATCTTTAATAAAATTGTCTCTTTGTTGATTTTATTAACAAAACTAACATGAGTGCATTTCAAATTTTTTTTTTTTTCAGGTAATTTTATAGTTGTATCTGAAAAAGCATTTAAAAGTTTTTCTATTTTAATTGTAATATTTTGATTATTTTTATTACAAATTATCTTGTCTATAAATAGAGGGTTATAATTTAACTTATTGCGCTTTGGAATATCTTTCACTAATAGATCAGAATTATTTTTTTTTACTATTTGTAAAACCTGACTTTTCTCTATTTTTTCTCTTATATTTTTTGCTTGGTAGTAAAAATCAGATAATAAAAAATAATATATACCCACTCCATAATTTCTCGAATTATCAAAATAAAAGTAATCTGCATAAATATGTGAATTAATCTCTTCAATTTTATTGATATTTTCAGAAATAAAATTATCTAAATATTTTTTTGAACTAATGGTATTTAAACTTTCTAAATACAAATTGTAAAATGACTGATTTACAGATTTATCTTTATTTAAAAAAATAATCTTAAGCCATGAATAGCCTGAAGTTTCTTCTCTTCTTTCAGGTTTAACTATCCTATCGATTAACAGTCTATTATCATAACCTATAAAATATTTATGATAATTCTGTTTTAATCTGTGTCCATCAAATGGAATTGGTTCAAACAAACCATTAATTGGATTATAATAAAACTTTACACTTTTTATGAATGCTCCATGATATGTAGCTGTCAAATCTATTATAGCAAAATATCCAGCCCATTTTTTAAGATCTAAAACTTCTTCAGGAGAAATTTTTCTATCTAGCAAATCTCTTAATTTTTGCGAAGCAATATTTAAAATATTTTTATTTTCTTCTCTATTCCAATATTCTTTATTATAAATTTCAAAAACAATATTATCAGCACTATCCTTAATTTCTAAAGTAGTAGTTAAATCTTCATCCAAACTAAAGATGGGTCCATTCCTTCTTTTATTTCTCTCAATTAATTCCTTACCAAAGCCTTCTTCTAAAACATAAAGCCCTTTGTCTTCTCCGTTAATTGATAAATTTAAAAATTCGTATTTTAATTTTATAATATCAAAAGCATATGACATTTGGTGAAAAATCCATTCATGAACATAATTTCTTGCCCTTGGTTTTTGTAAAGAAAATTTTTTTGTTTCTAAAATATATTGGTCTTTATCTAACTCTATTTTGTATGATGATTTTTCTTTTTCTATCCAGTGAATTTTTCTATCTCCTTTTAGCCTTATGTCTCCTCTGTACCTTTTTTCTTTAAAAATAACTTTAGCTTTAATTTTAGGCATTTTATCTGAAGATGGTAAAGCAAATTGCCTATCATGACTGGTAATTGCATCTTTTCTTACTTTTTCAAGTTTTACAATATCATCAAATTTAATCTCTAAATTTAGGTGATCAATTTTATAAAAATTACTTTTTAAAGCTTTATATGCTATTTTGGGTAGATAAATATATTCTATTCTTCCACCTTCAGATAAATAATGGAAAAATTTAATTTTCTTTTGTTCGAATGTTTGTGATTGTAAAATAGCTACAACAATTAATATACTCACTATTAAAGTAGAAAAAAAATAAAAATAAACAAATTTGTTAAAAGAAAAAAAATTTTTTTTTTTTTACTATTTTTTTATTATCATAAAGATAAATCGTCAGTATATGCTAATATTACTTTTGAATTAGAGAATTTTTTTTTTATTTTACCTGACAATAAAGTAAGATTTTCAAACTTTTTTGGTTTTAAATCTATATTTATTGTTGTGTTTTCATTACTTCTAGACATTGATATAAATCTAAGTTCTTTTGAAATTTTTTTAATTTCATCTATAATATTGTTTATTTGAACATCGCTAATATTTTGTTCAATAATTATACCAAGATTAATTATTTCTTTTATATTTTTTTTCGAACCTTTTAAATACCCTGAATAAATCATTATTATTACTAAAGAAAAGAGAATGCCCGTTGATATAATGATTAACTGGTTTGCTCCACAGCCCAAACCTATTGCTATAATTAAAAATAAATAAACTAATTCTTCGGGTTCTTTTATTGCAGCTCTAAATCTAACTATAGATAGAGCACCAACTAAACCCAAAGATAAAGCCAAAGAACTTTTAACAATCATAATAACAATACAAGTTGTTACTCCCAAAATTACAAAATTTTTAGAAAATTCTTTTCTATTAGATAAACTTGAAGAGTATCTTATATAAAATAACTGTACCAAAAAACTCAATATAGCAGCACAAATTAAGCTTATTATAAAATTTGGTAAGTCTATCTGTATATTTTGATTTATAAAAAAATTTAAGTCAGCTTTTGTTAAATTTTGTAATTTTTCCATATTATCAATTAACTTTTATCACTATCTATTAATTTTTTCTTAGATATCCATGGCATAAGAGCTCTTAGTCCAGCTCCAACTTTTTCAACTGGATGCTCTGCTAATTTTTCTCTAGTTTTTAAAAAATTCTTTTGGCCATTTTTACACTCATCCATCCATTGCTTAGTAAATTTGCCAGATTGAATATCGGTTAAAACTTCTTTCATTCTTTTTTTTGTTTCTTCTTTGTTTATAATTTTTGGACCCGTAACATACTCTCCATACTCAGCTGTATTAGAAATAGAATAATTCATATTAGCAATTCCACCCTCATAGATTAAATCAACAATTAATTTAACTTCATGAACAGTTTCAAAATATGCCATCTCTGGTTCATATCCAGCTTCTACTAATGTTTCATAGCCATTTTTTATTAATTCTACCAACCCACCACAAAGAACAGTTTGCTCACCAAATAAATCAGTTTCAACTTCATCTTTAAATGTAGTCTCTATAATTCCAGATCTTCCTCCACCAATTGCTGAGGCATACGACATAGCAAGTTCTCTTGCTTTTCCTGAACCATTTTGGTGAACAGCAAATAAACATGGTACTCCACCTCCTTTTTCAAACTCACTTCTAACCAAATGTCCTGGTCCTTTAGGAGCTACCATAAAAACATCCAAATCTTTTCTTGCCTTTATTAAATCATAATGAATATTTAAACCATGTGCAAAAGCTATTGAGGTTCCTTCTCTTACTCTTTGTTCAATATGATTTTTATAAATTGTAGCTTGTAATTCATCGGGAGTTAAAACCATAACTACATCGGCCCATTCTGCAGCATCAGATAAATTCATAACTTTTAAACCTTTAGATTCTGCTTTTGCTTTACTTGAAGATCCATCTCTTAACGCAACTACTACTTCTTTTACTCCGCTATCTTTTAAGTTAAGAGCATGAGCATGCCCTTGGCTTCCATAGCCAAAAATTGCTATTTTTTTACCTTTAATTAAATTGGCATCTGTATCTTTTTCATAAAACATTTTCATAACTTCTCTCCTATTAAATTATTTAAATACCTTTGACCCTCTTGTCATTGCAACTGCTCCCGTTCTCGAAACGCTTACTAGGCCGAATTTTTTTAAACTTTTTGACATTATATCTATTTCTCTTCTTAAAGCGGTTATTTGTATCACGTATGATTTTTTTGTCTTGTCCAATATAACTGGATTATACTTTTTACAGGCTTTTAAAGCCTTTTCTTTTTTAGAACTATTTCCTACTACCTTAAATAAAGCCATTTCTTTAAAAATTACTTTTTTATCTTCTCTTTTAAAGTCTGCTACCTTGTGAACAGGAACAAGTTTTTTTAGTTGTAGCTTTATTTGATCTATAACTTGTGGTGTTCCTGTAGTTACAATTGTAATCCTAGAAATATTTAATTTAGGATCAATCTCTGCTACTGCTAATGACTCAATGTTATAACCGCGACCAGAAAATAAACCCGCAACTCTTGCTAAAACTCCAGCTTCATTATCAACCCACACTACAATGATATGTGTGCCTAACTTCCCTAGTTTGCCTGGTGTGCTATAAGCTGATTTTGCTTTTGCCATTAAACTAAAGTTTTTCCTTTCTTGCTTATTTTTGTTTCTTTGCGATCTTTTTCACCCAAAAGCATTTGATTGTGAGGTTTTCCTGAAGGAATCATTGGAAAACAATTCTCTTCTTTGTCGACCATACAATCAAAAATAACTGGTCTATCTGTGTTAATCATTTCAATAATTTTATCATCTAATTCATCAGGCGTTTTTGCTCTAATTCCAACACATCCATAAGCTTCTGCTAGTTTTACAAAATCTGGTAGGGCCGCAGTATAACTTTCAGAATAATTTTTTTCATGAAGAAGCTCCTGCCATTGTCTAACCATTCCCATGTATTCATTATTTAAAATGAAAATTTTTATTGGTAGACTGTATTGAACGGCAGTAGACATTTCTTGCATTGTCATTAAAACTGACGCTTCTCCTGCAATGTCAATAACAAGCTTATTTGGATGAGCTACCTGAACTCCAACAGCAGCTGGTAGACCATATCCCATTGTTCCTAATCCACCAGATGTCATCCAACGATTAGGTTTGTCAAACTTATAGTGTTGTGCCGCCCACATTTGATGTTGACCAACTTCAGTAGTTATATAAGTATCTTTATTCTTTGTTAATTCATAAAGTCTTTGGACAGCATATTGAGGTTTTATAGTTTCAGTGCTGTTGACAAAGTCAAAAGAGTTAACTGCTCTCCATTTTTGAATTTTTTCCCACCATTTAGAAATTTTTTGTTTGTTAGATTTTGTAAAATCAGGTTTTACTTTTTTTATAGTCCTAATTGTAGAAGTAATAACTTCCTCAACATCTCCTACAATTGGTACGTCTACTTTAACATTTTTATTTATTGAAGATGGATCTATATCTATGTGAACTTTTTTTGATTTAGGTGAAAATTCATCAATCTTTCCTGTTATTCGATCATCAAATCTTGCTCCAATGTTTATCATTAAATCACAATCATGCATTGCGTTATTTGCTTCGTATGATCCATGCATACCAAGCATTCCTAAAAAATGACCATCTTCACCAGGGTAAGATCCTAGTCCCTGTAATGTTGTTGTGATAGGAAAACCAGTTGTTCTAACCAGTTCTCTTAAAAGTTCGCTAGCTTTTGGCCCTGAGTTTATAACGCCTCCTCCAGTATAAAAAATTGGCTTAGAGGCTTTGCTCATTAATTTTATTAATTCATCAATATCTTTTTGAGAAAATTGATTATGAATTTTTCCAACTTTTTTTTTTTGTTTTTTAAATTTTGCGTAACTTGTTTTTTGAAATTGAACATCCTTTGGAATATCAACTAACACAGGTCCTGGTCTTCCTGTTGTTGCTACTTCAAAAGCTTTATGAATAACTTTTCCTAAATCTTTAATGTCTTTAACTAACCAATTATGTTTTGTGCACGGTCTTGTTATTCCAGTTGTGTCAGCTTCTTGAAAAGCATCTGTTCCAATTAAATGGGTAGGAACTTGTCCAGAAATACAAACTAAAGGAACTGAATCCATATAGGCATCTGTTAAAGCTGTAACAGCATTTGTTGCTCCAGGTCCTGAAGTAACTAGAAGAACTCCTGGCTTTCCTGATGATCTTGCGTAACCTTCGGCAGCATGTCCTGCACCTTGTTCATGTCGAACCAATATATGTTTTATAAAATTAAAATTTTTTAATTCATCATAAATAGGTAAAACTGCTCCACCTGGATAACCAAAGATAACTTCTACATTTTGGTCTTTTAAACATTTAAATACAATTTCTGCGCCTGAGTATAATTTTGACATTCAGGCAATCTATCGGACTTTATATTAATTGGTCAAGTTTAAGAGATGATTTATTTATTTTTTTTATTGCTGATGAAAGTTTATTAGGCTCAATTTTAGTCCAGTCAATCATTTTGCTCCTTGCCCATGTAGTCTGTCTTTTTGCATATTGTCGTGTTTTAATAGCAATAAGCTCTTTGGCTTGTTTTAATTTAATCTGCTTGTTTAAATATTTTGTTAATTCATCAATACCAATGACTTTTGTGATGCTTTTGTCTTTCTTGATTTTTAGTTTGTTAAATTTAATAACTTCTTGGATTGCTCCTTTTTTGATCATATT
>CACIML010000031.1 GCA_902587735.1 uncultured Pelagibacteraceae bacterium | reverse complement strand
CTTTTCTTTTTGATATTTAATTAATTTATTATAGTCTTTGGTTAAAATATTTATTGTTTGCAAAACTTTTGGTTTTATTTCATTCTCCATAGCAGCAAGTGTAGGATTGAATTCATCATCTTCACTATTTTCATTGTTATCTTCTAATTTTTCTTTTGTGTCTTCATTTGAATCTTTTGATTTAACATTTTGATCTATGTTTTCGTATTCCATATAGTTTGTATCTATATCAATAATCTCTCTAACTAAAATCTCATCATTTTTAAGTTTTTCATTCCATTCAAAAAATTGTTGTGCGGTAATTGGACTTTGAGATAATGCGTTGAGCATTACATCTTTTCCTGCTTCTATTCTTTTTGCGATTGCAATTTCACCTTCACGAGATAATAGCTCCACTCCACCCATCTCCCTTAAATACATTCGTATAGGGTCGTCGCTTTTATCAATAGTTTTTCCTTCTTCTTTGGAAGTGCTATCTTTTTTTTTTAAAACTTTAAAATCAGATTTTTTTTCTACTAATGCTATTTTTTCATCAAAAATATGAATAAAAGCTTGTTGAAGATTTTCACCTGAAAGATTCCTTTTACCTAAAGATTTGTTTAATTCTTCATGAGTAATAAATCCTCTGTGGACACCTCTGCCCATCAACCTTGCAAATGATTTTGTAATTATTCTTTCCACAATAAAAAGCCTGGAAGACTTATATAATGCTAAATTTAAAAAAATCCATATTTAATTTGGATGATTTAGTTAAGGTTTTGCTTTTTTTTTTGCTCTTTTAAATCTTTAATTTCATTAAATGTAGCTTCGCTCAAATCTTTTGAGAATTTCGATTCTAACTCCTCTATTCTTACCTCTAGTCCATAAATTTTAAGATCATGCAAATATTCATCTAATAATTCAAATATTTTTTGTTCATCATTTTTCTGATTGTTCAAAATATGCTTTATTGATGCAAATTTAAATATTCTATTAATTAGCTGATCATCTATTTTAAGGTTATTTAATACAAGTTTTTTTTCAGATTTTAATTTAGATAAAATGGCATCGAAAATTAATTTATTTTCATTAGTAAAAAATTTTATATTTTCAATTAAATGAATGTTTTTTTGAAAAATATCTAAATTATTTATTATTAAATATAAAAGTGAAAATTCTTTTAGCTCAATTGGGCTTAAAGACTTTGTTTCATTAAAGTGTTTTTGAGTTAATTTTAAAGATTTAACTTTTTTAGTATAAAATTGTTTTTTGTTTATGTTAGAGTGAGGCGTTAAAGCTGAAACTTGTTCTAAAAAGTATTCTAATACATATTTTTTAATAAAATCATCTTTTATGCTGTTAGCTATTGATCTTAAATTTTTTTCAAAAATAGCCATGGATGAAGGGCTACCGTCTGTATGTTTTTTATGATGATTAAATATAAATCTATGTATTGCAATTTTACTATTCTTAGTAAAATCAATAAAATAATTTTTACTATTCTTGTTTACAAAGCTATCAGGATCTTCACCATTTGGTAAAAATAAAAATGAAATATTTTTTTCAGGTTGCAGTTCCTTTATTGAATTTTCTGCAGCCCTTAATGCTGCTTTGTATCCACTTTCGTCGCCATCAAAACAAATAGTAATATCATCAAAAAACTGATTCAAAATTAATATTTGTTTATTTGTCAATGAAGTTCCAAGATTAGCAACAACATTTTCAATTCCATTTTTGTTTAATCCAATAACATCCATGTAACCCTCAACAAGATAAACATGATCAATTTTATTAGATAACTTTCTTGCAAAATCTAAATTATACAAATTTGATCCTTTTTTAAAAAACAAAGTCTCTGGTGAATTAATATATTTTGCTAGATAATTGCTTTCTTCAATTGTTCTTCCACCTAATCCTATAGGTTGTCCTGAAATGTTATTAATTGGAAAAATAATTCTATTTCTAAATCTTTCAACATAAGTATTTTTCTTTTTATCCAAATAAAATAGACCACTTTCAGTTAAAATTTTTTCACTAAATTCTTTTTTTAATTTTTCATAAAAAATTGGATTTTTTTTAACGTATCCAATGTTAAACTTTTTAACTTCTTCTTTAGATAAGTTTCTTTTTTTTAAATAATTTCTTGCTATTTCTGCCTCTTCATTTTTTAAAATTTCATCGTGATAAAATTGAACATATTGACTGTATATCGAACAATACTCTTGCCAGTTTTTTTCTCTTTCTTCATCTTGTTTTGAAAATGTGTATGGTCTCATTCCTGCTAAATTTGCTAATGATTTTACTGCTTCACCAAATTTTAAATTTTGTGTTTTCATTAAAAAATCAAAAATGTTTCCATGTTCAGATGTACTAAAACAATGATAAAAACCTTTTTCATCATTTACAGTAAAAGATGGTGTCTTTTCTGTTTTAAAAGGAGAAAGGCCTACAAATTCTTTTCCCCTTTTTTTTAGATTAACAGTTTTTGATACAACAGTTGAAACCTTCAGGCGTGCTTTAATTTCATCTAAATATTCCTTTGGATATTTCATTATTTATTTAATAATTCTTTCAATACAGAACCAGCTTTCGCAAAATCTAAACTATCTGCGTATTGTTTTTTTAATTCTCCCATAACTTTCCCCATATCTTTAATAGAGCTAGCACCTAATTTACTTACAGTTTCAGCGCAAATTTTTTTAGTTTCTTTTTCCCCAAGCTGCTTCGGTAGGTAGCCTGATAATATTTCTGATTCTTTTTCTTCAACTTCTAGCAAATCTTTTCTGTTATTTTTTTTGTAAATATCTATAGATTCAGACCGTTGTTTAATCATTTTTTTTAATAATTTTTTAATATCTTCATCATTTGTCTCTTTCTTATTTGGACCTGATCTGTTGGATATATCTAAATCCTTTATACCTGACAAAATTAGCCTGTAAGTTGATATTTGAATTTTATCTTTTGATTTTAAAGCATTTTTGTAGCCTGTGTCGATTTTATCTCTTAGGGACATTTTTTTAATCTACTGTATAGATAATTTTGTTCAAAAGAAAAAATTTTTTTTTACTAAATATACATTAGATCTGTTGCGGAAATTTAGGTTTTATTGTATTAACCTTTAACTCATGAGTTGTAATTGAACAAAAAGCAAAAAGTAAACTCAACAAATTTTTCATATTTTTCATCAGGCGTTTTAGTTCTTGAAAACAAAACTATATTTAAAGGAATTGGCATCGGTTACCAAGGAATAGCTACTGGAGAAGTTTGTTTTAATACTTCTTTAACTGGTTACCAAGAAATTATATCTGATCCATCTTATGCTGGACAAATCATCAATTTTACTTTTCCACATATTGGAAATGTGGGAACTAACAATGAGGATCATGAGTCTGATAAAATTTGGACAAAAGGAGTTATATTTAATTCAGAAATAACTAACCCTTCTAATTATAGATCATTAAGAAACTTAGATATCTGGTTAAAAAAAAATAAAATAGTGGGAATTACTGGATTAGATACAAGGAGTTTAACTAATTTTATTAGAGATAAGGGAGCTCCTAAAGGAGCTATTTGTAATGATAAAAAAGGAAACTTTAACTTAAAAAAACTACTTAATAGTTGTATTAAATGGCCTGGATTAAATGGTCTTGATTTAGCAAAAATAGTTACAACCAAAAAAAAATACACATGGAAAGGTTTCAAAACTTGGAAAAAAGAAAAAGGTTTTGAAAAAAACAAAAAGAAGAAGTACAAAATTGTCGCAATTGATTATGGAATTAAAAAAAATATTTTGAGATATTTTTCTAATTTTAATTGCCAAGTAATTGTTGTTCCTTGTAACCTTGGATCTGAAGATATTATTAAATTTAAACCTGATGGTATTTTTTTATCAAATGGCCCTGGTGACCCTGCTGCAACAGGAAAATATGCAATAAATATAATTCAAAAATTAATTAAAACAAATATTCCAATATTTGGAATATGTCTTGGACACCAATTGTTAGCTTTGGCGCTTAAAGCAAAAACAAAAAAAATGAAGTTGGGCCACAGAGGTGCAAATCATCCAGTAAAAAATCTAATTAATAGTAAAGTTGAGATAACAAGTCAAAATCATGGTTTTGAAGTAGTTAAAGAAAGCTTACCAAAAAATGTTGAGATGACTCATAAATCTTTATTTGATAATTCTGTAGAAGGAATAAAGTTAAAAAATAAACCTGTTTTTTCTGTTCAGCATCACCCAGAGTCAAATCCTGGCCCTCAAGATAGCCATTATTTATTTAATCAATTTATTAACTTAGTAAAAAAAAATGCCAAAAAGAAAAGATATTAAAAAAATTTTAGTAGTAGGAGCTGGTCCAATAATTATTGGCCAAGCCTGTGAATTTGACTACTCTGGTACACAGGCATGTAAAGCATTAAAAGATGAAGGTTATAAAGTAATATTAATAAACTCAAATCCTGCAACAATTATGACTGACCCTGGTGTTGCAGATAAAACTTACATTGAACCAATAACAATAGATATTTTAGAAAAAATTTTAGTAACAGAAAAGCCTGATGCAATTTTACCAACAATGGGAGGACAAACGGCACTGAATTTAGCAATTAAAGCAGAAAAAATTGGATTGCTCAAAAAATATAAAATTGAACTAATTGGAGCAAACTCAAAAGCTATTTCTAATGCAGAAGATAGAAAAAAATTTAGAAAAAATATGAGCGATATTGGATTAAATCTTCCAAAATCAGAAATCGTTAACAATATTAAACAAATTAAGAAATGTTTAAGTAAAGTTGGATTGCCAGCAATAATCAGACCTGCATTTACTCTTGGAGGGCTTGGAAGTGGTATAGCCAAAACTAAAAAAGATTTTTTCAAACGTGTTAAGGAAGGTCTTGATGCATCACCAGTAAATCAAGTTCTAGTAGAAGAGTGCTTGGAAGGCTGGAAAGAATTTGAAATGGAAGTAGTTAGAGACAGAAAAGATAACTGCATCATAATATGCTCTATTGAAAATTTAGACCCAATGGGAATTCACACGGGAGACTCTATTACAATAGCACCTGCTTTAACTCTCACAGACAAGGAATATCAGGTTATGAGAAATGCTTCCATTGCATGCTTAAGAAAAATTGGAGTAGAAACTGGAGGTTCGAACGTTCAGTTTGCCATTAATCCAAAAAATGGACGAATGGTAATTATAGAAATGAATCCTAGAGTTTCTAGATCTTCAGCACTTGCATCGAAGGCAACTGGTTTTCCAATTGCAAAAGTGGCAGCAAAACTAGCCGTTGGTTACACACTTGATGAATTAAAAAATGAAATTACTAAAGTTACTCCTGCATCTTTTGAACCAACTATAGATTATGTGGTTACAAAAATTCCTAGATTTACTTTTGAAAAGTTTTCTAGTTCACCAGCAATATTAGGAACTTCAATGAAATCTGTCGGCGAGGCAATGGCAATTGGAAGAAACTTTAAGGAATCTCTTCAAAAAGCATTAATATCTTTAGAAGTTGGTTTTGCAGGCTTGGACAGAATTTTTGATTTAAAAAAGAATGATATTGAAAAGAAACTAGAAACCAATATCCCGAATAAAATTTTATTAATTGCAGAAGCAATACGTAAAAGAATTAATTTAAAAAAAATATATAAATTATCAAAAGTAGATCCTTGGTTCTTAGAACAAATTAAAGAAATTGTAGATGACGAAAATAAAATCTCCAAAAAAGGTCTGCCTAAAAACTTTAATGAATTTAATAGAATTAAATCAATAGGATTTTCTGATAAAAAATTATCTCAACTAACTAATGTAAAAGAAAAAATTGTTAGAAGTAAAAGATTAGCTTTAAAGATTTTACCAGTGTTTAAGAAAGTGGATACATGTGCTGCAGAATTTAAATCCTTTACACCTTATATGTATTCAACATATCAAAGAAATTTCAACTTAAACACAGAGTGTGAGGCAAGGCCATCATCTAAAAATAAAGTAATTATTTTGGGAGGTGGACCTAACAGAATTGGACAAGGTATAGAATTTGATTACTGTTGTTGTCAAGCGAGTTTCTCCTTAAAAGAAGCAGGATATGAAACAATTATGATTAACTGCAATCCTGAGACTGTTTCCACTGATTATGATACAAGTGATAGATTATATTTCGAACCTTTAATTGAAGAATATGTTCATAACATAATTATAAAAGAAAAATCCAAAGGTAATTTAGTAGGTGTAATTGCTCAATTTGGTGGACAAACTCCCATTAAATTAGCCAAATTTCTTCATGAAAATTCATTGCCAATTATAGGAACTCAGTATTCATCAATTGATCTTGCTGAAGATAGAGATAGATTTAGAAAACTTCTAATTAAATTAAAATTAAAACAAGCGGACAGTGGTATTGCAAAATCTTATAGCCAAGCAATTAAAATCTCTGAAAAAATTGGCCTACCTTTAGTTATTAGACCATCATATGTTTTGGGAGGTAGGGCAATGGAAATAGTTCATGAAAAAAATCAGTTAAAAAACTTTGTAGAAGAAGCTTTTAAAGCTGCAGAGAATAATCCAATATTGATCGATAAATTTATTAATAATGCAATGGAAGTTGATGTTGACGCTATTTCGGATGGAAATGAAGTTTTTGTTGCAGGAATAATGCAACACATTGAAGAAGCTGGTATTCATTCAGGTGACTCAGCATGTTGTCTTCCTCCAATAGCTATTAAAGAAAAATTAATAATTGAAATTAAAAAACAAACAAAAAAATTAGCATTAGCATTAAAGGTAAAAGGATTTATGAATGTGCAATATGCAATCAAAAATGATGAAATTTATATAATTGAAGTAAATCCAAGAGCAAGCAGAACAGTTCCGTTTGTTTCAAAAGCGAAAGGAATTCCTTTAGCTAAAATCGCATCAAGAATAATGGTGGGTGAAAAGTTATCAAAATTTAATTTAATAAATAAAAACAAAAATATGTTTGCTGTGAAAGAAGCTGTTTTTCCATTTAATAAATTTCCAAATGTTGACGTATTGCTAGGTCCTGAGATGAAATCTACGGGAGAGGTAATGGGAATAGATGAAAATTTTGGTCTTGCGTACGCAAAAAGCCAAATTTCAGCTGGAAATTCATTACCAACAAAAGGTTTGGCATTTTTATCTGTAAAAGACTCACATAAGAAAGAAATAGTTGATCTTGCAAAAAAATTAATAGAGTTAGAATTTACTTTATGTGGCACCAAAGGTACCGCAAGCACAATTAGAAATAATGGTATGAAATGTAAAAAAATAAATAAGGTAAGCAGTGGAAGACCACATATCGTTGATGTGCTAAATTCAAAAAAAATTTCTCTAGTAATTAATACTGGGGGTGGAAATAGCGAACATCGTATTAGTGATGCAAGAGCTTTGAGAAGAGGTGCGCTAATTAATAAAGTTCCATATTGTACAAATATGTCCACTGCGTATGCTTGTTTAGAAGGTATTAAATCT
>CACIML010000030.1 GCA_902587735.1 uncultured Pelagibacteraceae bacterium | reverse complement strand
CTTAGAAAAAATTCTAAAACTTTTGGTAAATATTATACATGCGTATTAAGTGAAAATAATTCAAAATCTATTTATATACCGCCAGGATTTGCGCATGGATTTTGCACGTTAGATAAACAAAATTATATTGTTTACAGCTGTACTCAATATAGAGATGCTGTCAGTGAAAAAGCAATAAAATATAACGATACAAAATTAAATATTAAATGGCCTATAAAAAAACCTATAATTTCAAAAAAAGATCAGAACGCAATAACATTTATTGAATTTAAAAATAAATATTTATAATTTAGAAAAAAATTAAAGTCCTATCTCAGTGTATCATATACATTTCAAGAATTGACTAAATGTTAAATAATGGTAGCAGAAAGTGGGATCGAACCACTGACCTCGGGCTATGAGTATTGAACTCTAAGTAAATAAGATATTTCACCACATAACATGTGGTAATTTTAAATTTTTTAAATCCTTTTTTCTATTATTTTTTAATATTCATTTATAGATTTTCTTTTATAATTTTGCTTAAACAAGAATAAATATAACTATAACCTTTTTCGTTAGGATGTTGATCGTATTCAAAAAATAGTTCTAAATCGTTATTAAAGTTACATTGATAAATGTTGTTTGTTTTTTTTGACAAAAAGCTGTTTGCATAAATTGTTTCATAACTTTTTTTTTTAAAAATTATCTCATCTTTTTGTATTAAATTTACAAAATGAATATTATCTCCATACTTATCAATTAATTTTTCTATTGCTTCAAAGTTTTTTAATATTTTTTCATTTTTGGACTTATAAAAAGTATTTTTTAAAAAACCTATTGGCAGATTAAAGACATACAAACTTCCTAATTTTTTTTTGATTAATCTCCTTATTTTTTTTAAATTTAAATCTCCATCATTATCAAATCTTTTATTTTTTAAAAAATTTAAAAATTTTTCAGGATTTTTGTTTTTAAAAGGGAAACCATAAAATGACTCTGCACCATTACAACTTTTGTAATTTTGAAGACAATTTAATCTTTGTTCATCGTGATTGTACATATCTCTTCTAAAATCATCACCAATATATAATAAAATAACTTTTGAAATTAAAAGTTTTTTAGATAGGTATTTTTCCAATTGTAAAAATTGCTGCGGTCCTGTTCCAAGTATCCCTCCATTTATAATTTGGTATTTTTTAAAATCTTTATATAAATTGTCAGTCCAATTTCCATATCCTTGACCTTGTACCAATGAGTCCCCTAAAATCAGTAAAGATTCTTTATTGGGGGACAAATCGTTGTCCTGAACAAGTCCAAAATTATTAGTTTTAATATTATAATTATTAACTTTTATAAAATTATTATTCTTTAAATAGTATGTTGAAGCAGTAATGTCTGAATTTGGTTTAAATACAAAAAAGTTATCTATATTTTCAAAAACTTTTCCTTCTTCAAATAAAAGAAATGTATTTCTATAATTATAATCAACTTTTTTATATACAACTGATCTGATTAATATCTCAATTATTGCTAAAGATATAAAAATAGTAATAACTAGCAATAAAAAGTTTTTCTTCATATCGATCTATAATTTCTATTAAATAAATACAAAAAATTGGTAGCGGGAAGTGGGATCGAACCACTGACCTCGGGCTTATGAGTCCCGCGCTCTAACCAACTGAGCTACCCCGCCTTTTAATTTCTATTGATATATAATAGTTATTATTTTTGATACAATCAATTATTTTAACATTAAAAAAATTTTATAAAACTTTTATTTCATCTCCTACTTTAATATTTGAAGAGGTTAAAATTGCACATCTTAATCCACCCATTCTTAAAAATTCTTTAATTATGTTTTCTTGGTTTAAATTTTCTTGAAGAGATTTACAAGGTCTACATAAATCAATCCCTTTTATTTCCGTTTTACCAATTATTAATTTTTTACCAACTACATCATTTAATTTAATACCTTTTGTGACAATATTTCTTCTAAAATTTAGATAAGGAATTTTTAAATTAAATTTATCATTGTAATAATCAATGTTTTCACTTTCTATTAATGTTAATTGATTACGGTCTTCATTTTTTTCATTAAAATATCTATCCCCAACAATTCCTTTTCCAGCAAAAACATTTATTTCCTTAACTTCTTGAATTTCTTTACTTTTACTTTTTGCAATACCAATTTTAATAACTTCAGACATTTAAACTTTATTTATTGGTTTTAATATACCAATACATAACGATCAATTGATTAAAAATAAATATTTAAAAATTCTGTTATTATAAAGAGGCAATAATACCAGTTATAACTATCACTGATGCAACTAAGCTAAAAAAAACTATATTTTCTTTTTTTTGTTTTTTTTCATCGTCTCTTACCCTAGACATCAAGTCGTTAATATCCACTCTGTTGGTTCGTACGTTAATATTATTAACCTTGCTGTAATGTGCCTGATCCCCACTCATATATTTTTAATTTAACCACGCATCTAAGAGTTCAACAATAGTTTTGAAGCTCATTGTGGGTTTTATCATATTTTATTGTGTCCATTTTGAGTTTATCCTATAATATTTTTATGAAAGAAAAACTTCCGAAAATTACAAGCGCAACTAACATAGAAGATATTAATTGGTGTTTAGAGGAAAATTATAACGAGATCTTTATAGATTGGTTTCAAATTTTAGCAAAATGGTTAGATAACTCTTATTCGGTATTCAAAGATCATGAAAAATATCTAATTCTTATATTGTTGGTAAAAAAAACTTTTGATTATTACACTGCAAACTTCATACAATTAAATTGGAATCAATTTTTTGCATTAAAAAAAATTCAACTTGGAAAATTTAGTATAATTGATATTTCAAGAGAATTAAATATTTCTAAGGAAACAACAAGAAGAAAAATAGAAGAGCTTCAAAAAATAAATATTATAAAAAAAACTAAAAATGGAATAATTGTCCAACCAGAATTTTATAGTAATACATTTGTTAAAAATCATGAAATATTTCGTAAGTCTATATGTGGGTTCGTAAGTAAATTTACTATAATATTATGCAAAGAAAAAATTATGAAAGAAAAAATAAAAGTAGAATTAATTGAAAAAGCTACTTATCAAAATTTTTCTTATGCTTGGAAAGTTTTTTTTGAAATGATGATACCTATATTGATAGATGTAAAAGCTTTATTTAAAGATCTAGAAACGTTTCATGTGTGGGGAGTTTGTACATTAAACCAAAACTATGAAGTTCAAAAATACTTAAAGTTTAATAATATGAATATTAGAAGTAGAAAAGACTTTTTTAGTATTCATTCTAAAATTTCAAAAACAATTGGTATAAACGCAATGTCAATATCAAATATAACTGGAATACCAAGGGGAACAGTTTTTAGAAAATTACAAAATTTATTAAAAAAAAAATTTTTGCATGTTGATAATAAAAAACTTTACTATCCAATTTTAAAAATTAGTAAAACAGACCCTTTTAATAAACTAAGTGTTTTGAATATAAAAAGACTTTCTATTTTTATTAATAAACTACTAAATTTAACGAATGTTTCTACATAGAACGAATATTTTTATTATTTAAAGGTTTTAAAATTATTGAAGCTGAATATTTTTTTTTTTCTACTTCTATAAATAAATTTTCTTTTACAATATTTTCCTTTGAATATTCAGAGTTTATATATCCAAAAGCAAGATTTTTATTAAAGTTAAAAGAAAAATTTCCAGATGTAGTTCTGCCAATAATACTTTTACCACTATAAATTGGCTCATCATGAAGTAATAATGGTTCTCCAGGTTTACTGTCTTTTAAAGTGAGCATGACAAGTTTTTTTTTATCTTTTTTATCCTTTATTTTCAGCAAAGACTTTTTACCTATAAAATCAATATTTTTTTTATAACTAACTGCAAATTGTAAACCAGCTTGATATTGATTTTCTTCAGGTGACATATCGTGACCCCAGTGCAAATATCCAGTTTCCATTCTCATAGTATCCATAGCAAGCATACCGCAGTTGGAAAGATTAAATTCTTTTCCTGCATTAATTATCAAATTATATATTTCTTTAGCCTCATTCATTTTAATATAGAGCTCCCAACCTAATTCACCTACATAAGATAGTCTTTGTGCCCAAACATCTTTACCATTAATAGTAATTTTTTTTCCCACTCCAAATTTAAAATTTTCATTTGACAAATCATCTTTTGACAACTTAGACATTAAAGTTCTACTTTTTGGACCAAACACTCCAAGGCATGCTATTTCATCAGTTACATCTTTAAATTCAATTTCTTTAGACAAATATTTTAAAATATGAAATTTATCATGCTCTCTATTTGCCGCAGAAGTAATTATTCTAAAATAATTTTTATCTAAACAAACAACGGTTAAATCTGTTTCAATCCCTCCATCTTCATTTAGCATTTGCGTGTAGGTAGTTTTTCCTATTTCATATTTTATATTTGCTGTACAAATTTTTTGTAGTTCGATGTGAACATTTTGTCCTTTTAAGTCGTATTTTGAAAAAGCTGTCAGATCAAATAATCCAACATTTTTTCTTGCATTTTTTGTCTCAAATTCAACTGCTGGGTACCAATTTTGATAATTGTAACTATATTTAAATTCTGGTTTTTCATTATTTAAAGCAAACCACATTGGCCTTTCATAACCATTTGAAACTCCAAAACAAGCTCCTGCTTTTTTTAGTTCTTCGTGGTAAGGAAATAATTTTTGATTTCTAGATGTTTTATGCTGTTTGTATGGCCAATGCATTCCATATAAATCACCTAATGTTTCTGTTATTCTTTCTTTAATAAAATTTATTTTTGAATGAAATTTTTGAAACCTTTTTATATCATATATGAATAAATCTTCATTTATATGACCATTCATCATCCATTCAGCTGTTACTTTTCCTGCGCCTCCACCACTTCCAATTCCAATACTGTTAAAGCCACAACAAACAAAAAAGTTTTTAACTTCTGGAATTTCACCCAACAAAGTATTTGTATCTGGAGTAAAAGATTCTGGTCCAGCAAAAAATTTTCTAATCCCAGCGTTTTCTAGTAGGGGTACTCTTTTAAAAGATGCTTCTAAATATGGTTCAAAATGGTCAAAATTTTCAGGAAACTCTCCAAAAGAAAAATCATTAGGAACTTTATTGGTTTTGTTAAAAGCTGGTATCGATTTTCCTTCAAAAATTCCAACTAATAATTTACCCGCATCTTCTTTTAAATATAAACTGTTGTTAAAATCTCTTAGAACTGCCAAATCTTTTGGTAAATCTTTTATTGGCTCTGTAATTACATAAAAATGTTCAGCAGGATATAAAGGAATGCTTACTCCTAATTCCTCTCCTATTTGCCTTGACCACATTCCGGTTGCTAAAACTATATATTCACATTCAATTACTTGATTTTTAATTTTTACTCCAGCAATTCTTCCACTTTTAACTAAAATTTTTTCAACTGGAGTTTTTTCAAATATTTTAACACCTTCTTGTTTGGCTGCTTTTGCTAATAAATTTGTTACTCCTATAGGATCGGCTTGACCATCACCTTTCATAAAAATACCACCCAGAACATCTTTTTCATTAATTATTGGGTATTTTTCTTTTACCTCTTTTGTATTTAAAACGTCTACATCTACATCAAATAATTGAGCAGTTGTTGCTTGTCTTTGCAGTTCTTGCCATCGTCCTTTTGTGGTAGCAATAGATAAAGCACCGTTTAATTTTAATCCAGCAGAAAATTCAATTTTTTTTTCTAATTCTTTGTATAAGTCAGTTGTATATTTTCTTATCTTGGTAATTGCTGCAGAAGGTCCTAACTGGCTTACCAATCCAGCTGCGTGCCATGTAGTTCCTGAGGTTAATTGATCTCTTTCAAGTAAAATTGTATCCTTCCAGCCAAATTTGGCTAAATGATAAGCTGTTGAACATCCTGCTACACCGCCTCCGATAACAACTACTTTTGTACTTTTAGGAATTTCTTTCATAAAAAGAAAGTTTATTGATTAAATCATTTGCAAACCTACTCCTGTTTTAGGATAGGTATAAAGATTGTAGTTAGCTGTTAATTCTTGACCTGCTTTGATATCTTTGACTGTTATTAAAAACATATATTTTGCATCACTCTTCTCATCCAAATTATAAAACATATCCTGTCTATCATTTTTTCCATCTTTAAGTTGTTTTTTATTTACAGCTGGATCTACAGGGTCACCAAATTTTAATTTTGGTAATACATCGGATACCATTCTAATTATATTTGGGTCGTTAGAATGGTTGTAAAATCCTCCTAATGGAGTTCTGATATACTTATTTTCAAATTGCTCGTCTCTTATATGAGTTACACCAATAAAAATATTTTTTTTAATATCTTTATTGGCGTATAACCCTAATCCTTCAATTGGTGAATTTTTAATAGTTAATTCTTTTGGTAAAGGCCTATACATTTTAGTTTATAGCCTCTTTTGAAGAAATGTATTTGTGCCCGAAGGTATCTGCAACTGCCTTGTAGGTTACATTTCCTTGACAAACATTTAAACCTGCTAAAAAATTTTCATCATCATTTAAAGATTTTTTATAACCATCTTTTGCTAATTTTGTTAAAAAAGGAAGTGTTGCTTTATTTAAAGCAAGTGTAGAAGTTCTTGGAACTCCACCTGGCATGTTTGCTACACAATAATGGACAACATCATCAACAATATATGTGGGATTTGCGTGAGTGGTTGCTTTACTTGTTTCAACACAACCGCCTTGATCAATTGCTACATCAACAATAACTGATCCACGTTTCATACCTTTTAACATATTTTTTGTAACCAGTTTTGGTGCCTCAGCACCTGGTATCAGAACACCTCCAACTAATAAATCACATTCGGAAACTAATTTTTTTAGATCTATTTTATCACTTTGTTGTGGAATTATTTTATCTCCAAACATATTGGTTAACTGTTTTAATCTTGTTTCAGACTTGTCTACAATGTAAACTTTTGCTTTCATGCCAGTAGCTATAATTGCTGCATTTTCTCCAACCACACCACCGCCTAAGATTACTACTGTTCCTCCTTCTACGCCTGGAGCTCCACCTAACAACAAACCTCTACCTTTTTGATTTTTTTCTAAACAATGTGCTCCGGCTTGAACTGACATTCTACCTGCTACCGCACTCATTGGAGCCAACAATGGCAATCTACCATTTTTGTCTGTAACAGTTTCATATGCAATACAAATTGATTTTGAATTAATTAATCCTTGGGTTAATTCTTTTTCTGCTGCTAAGTGTAGATAAGTAAAAATAATTTGATTTTCTCTTATCATTTTTACTTCATTGGACAATGGTTCTTTTACTTTAACAATAATTTCTGCATCATTAAAAATATCTTCTACTTCATCTACTATTTTAGCACCTGCAGCTTTATATTGATCGTTATCAAATCCTGCTTCAAATCCTCCATTACTTTCAACTAAAACATCGT
>CACIML010000029.1 GCA_902587735.1 uncultured Pelagibacteraceae bacterium | reverse complement strand
GGCCATTTGCTTCAGCAAAGAGTGCAAAATGGATGAATGAAAATTTGTTTGGAGTCGATGTGCCAGATCAAATTATTAAAAGACTAGAGGGGGCCGAAAATCAAAAAGAAGAAAGTAAAAAAATATGCTTAGAATTAATTGAATCTTTTCGTGATATAAAGGGAGTTAACGGAGTTCACCTTATGGGACACAAAAAGGAAGAAGTGATAAGCGAAATAATTAAAGAATCAAAAAAATAAAAAATTGATGAACCAAATAGATCCACAACTTAAAAATGATTTTTCCGAGGCACAAGAATTAACTGGTGTAAAAAAATATCATGAGTCTATTGAAAAATATGAATTAATTTTAAAAAAATATCCAAACCTTCTTACAGCAATTAACAACATTGGTTTAAACTACGAGCATTTAGGGGTGCTAGACAAATCAATTCATTATTATAAACTGTGTTGTGATAAAGCTCCAAAAGAAAAAGTTTTTTTAAACAATTTAGCAAATATTTATTATAAACAAATGGATTATTTAAATGCTATTCGAATATATGAGCAGTCTTATAGTATTAATAACAATCAAGAAGAAGTGGTTGAAAAGTTAGCCTCCTCTTTGGTTGAGGCTAGACTAAAAAAAAAAGCTGATTTATTTTTAAGAGATACTTTAAAAGTATTTCCAAACAATACACATTTAAATTCTTTGATGGGTTATAATTTGTTATCACTTAATTGCCACAAAGAAGGTCTTGGTTTTTTAAAAAAAGGAACAGGATTTATTGAATTTAATAATGATTCTGTAAAAATTATATAAATTTATGAAAAAAATTTCTATTGATAGTAATAAATCTCCAAATTTTATAGGTAGCTGGAATATAGAAAATGATAAACTGTGCAATGAAATTATAAAATTTTTTGAACAAAATGAATCTTTGCAGAAAAAAGGATCAACTGCACTTGGATATAACCCAAAAATTAAACAGACAACCGACATAACAATCATACCTTCTAAATTAAAAGATCCAAAGTATTCATTATTTAATTCGTATTTTAACTTATTAAAAGATTGTTTTTTAGATTACAGAAGTCAATATCCATTCTTGAAACATAAATTTTTTGACAAAACTCATATCGGTCATTTTAATGTTCAAAAATATATCTCTGGAGATCATTTTTCATCACTTCATTCTGAAAGAACTAGTTTAGATTCTCTTCACAGATTATTTGCATGGATGACTTATTTGAATAATGTTGAGGATGGAGGTACAACAAATTTTGAGTATTATGATATCAAAGTTAAACCTGAAATTGGAAAAACACTAATTTGGCCAGCAGAATGGACTCATGCACACACAGGATCAATTTTAAAAAGTGGAACTAAATATATTGTTACTGGCTGGATAAACTTTGCGCCTTAGAATTAATTTTTTGATAAAGTTGAAATTGTAGATAAAAGACCATCTTTATCCGCGTAGCATCCTTGTAACCAGCGACTTCCTTTTGTAAAATAAGCAGTTCTTGCATGGAGAACTCTGGTATTATCAACGATAAAGCAGTCACCTGGATTTAATTTAAAATTAATAGCCATTTCTGGATCATTAATGATATCGGAAAATTTACGATAAGCTTTGTAATAATTTAGCATATCTTTGTAGGGAACATCAACGATTGGTGCTACAGAGCGATTATTAAAATGGATAGATACTAGTTCATTATCTGGAGTTAATCCAATCATTGGAAAACGTGATTTTAAATGAACATTTTTTTTTCCTTTAAATTCAAAACGTGAACAATACTTAGAAAGTAAATTAAAATATTTTTTATTTTTTTTTTTTAATTTGATAGCTGCATTAAAACCATCTACAACTTTGGAATCTCCACCTTTAGTAGAGTTTTTAAGACAATGAAGAATTTGTATTGTTGGAACTGGATCTCTATATGGATTATCAGTATGAGCTTGTAAACCAAGATTTGTAAAAGCTAAATTAACCGCATTTATTTTTGATCTTACATCAAACCATTTGCCGTAATTAGTTTCACGAACGTATCCAAAAAGTTTTGCTATTTTTGTGACAGTTCCAGATTTTTTTTCACAACCAGACATTTTTGCAAAGCCAAAGCAATGAAGAGATTTAAGCCATCGCAGAAGTAGTTTTTTATTTGATTTTGCAGTTTTGTAATTAATAATTGGAATGTTTTTTATTGTACTGTTTGACCAAACTTTTAAATCAGAATTTATCCAAATTTTTGAATTATTTGTTTTTTTGTCGTAAGCATTTACTTGAAGCCATTTTGATGAAAACTTAACTTCTTTTTTATCAGGTAAAAATTTTAATGTTATATTTCTACCTTTTTCATCAAGTAAAGCTGATTCAATATAATTGTTAACTGGTATATCCGAAATTGTAATTAGGCGCTGTCCATTATTTCTATCTCTAGTTTTAGAATCTAAAGCATTATCTCGTAACCAGGTAGAATGATATCTCAGAGGTGTACCATACTTTCGGTATAAAAGAATAGCTTTTCCAGAATTTATAACTTTAACAGATGTAAATAAACTCATCTTATTAGTTAGTAAGTAATTTTTAATTTTTTTTTTTATTAAATACTATCATAACAACTCCAATAAGAATAATAGCACCACCAATAAATAATTCTTTTGTTGGTTCTTCTCCAAGAATAAAAATGGCTGCCAATAATCCAGTAGGAGGTATACCCATAGTAACTATAGGTAGAACTTTGTATAAAGGATTATTTTTTAAAACATAATAGAAACAACCATATGATATTGGTTGCATAATAAATCCTAAAAAAATTACAATTATCCAACTCTCTAGATTTGCTGTTCTAAAGTAGTTAATTGTATTTCCATCAAAAATAGCAGAAAAAGTTATTAATACTGGACCAGAAAATAAAGCTAACCAAGCAACAAGAGCTACTGGATTTATTTCTTTACTTAATGGTTTGACTAAAACTTGTCCTAAAGCCCAAATACCCGCTCCTGTAAAAACTAAGGCTCCACCAATAAATTTACCATCTAAATTAGGTGTACCGGTTAAAATATAAATCCCAATAAATGCAACACCTATTCCTATTAAACTTCTAATAGTTGGTTTTTCTTTAAGTATAAAATATGCAAATATTATTCCAAATGGAACTTCCATTTGAACAAGCAACACTGCCGCCGAGGCATCTATCATGTTTAAACCCGTATATGTAATGGAGTATTGCAATGTATTCGCCACTAAAGAGACTAAAAATATTTTTTTAAGCAAACCTCTTGGTATTGGAAACCACCAAATTAAAATTGATGCTGCAAAAATAAATCTTAAACCCGTCAAAAGCATGGGAGGAAAATATTCCATTGCTGGTTTAGCAATTACAAAACCAAAACCTAGAAGAATTGGAACTAAACTAGCTAAAAATGTATCTTTAAAATTCAAAATTTACTCTCGTTAAAATATATTGTGAGAGCATAAATATTTTATTTTATTGGAATTTTTTTCTTTGGATCGTAAAAAGGCATTGAAACTACTTTTGCCTTAAGATCAGCATATGGAGATCTAATTGTGAATTGTGTTTCTTCTTTTGCATATTCTATCGGTATAAAGGCATAACCTATATTTTTTTCAAGTCTTGGAGAAAAACATTTTGATGTTACATAGCCAATTTCTTCTTTACCATCAAATATAGGCCAATGATCAGGTACAAAATAACCTGGTGTATATTCTGGGGGAACAACTTTGCTAATAGGATCTCCAAGAATTTCTATTCCAACTAATTTTCTTTTTATTCCTTCTTTTTTAATTTTTATAAGTGCTTCTTTCCCCACAAAATCTGCTTCCATTTCAAGATCAACTAATCTATCCATTCCAATTTCAAATGGATTATCAGTTACTCTCATATCTTGAAAATAAGAAAAAATTCCTGCTTCTACTCTTCTTATTTGGGAAGGTCCAGTAGGTGCAATTTTATGTTTTTCACCAGCAGCCATTATCATTTCATAAAGTTCAGCACCTTTTTTTCCATCACGTAGATAAACTTCATAACCAATTTCACCACTCCAACCTGTTCTAGAAATTACTACAGGAATACCTTTGATTTCAGTTTGTTTACACCAATAATATTTTAAATCATTAATCCATGATCCAAACAACTCAGTCATCAATGCTCTTGATTTTGGACCCTGCACTTGCAAAGGTGAAACATCTGGTTCTTTTAGTTCGATATCATATTTTCCTTTGCCTGCTACTCCCATAGCCCAAAGCAAAAGATCGCTATCAGATATTGAGTACCACCAATGATCTTTGCCAATTCTTAACAAAATAGGATCGCTAAGAATTCCACCTTCATAGTTTGTATTTAAAACATATTTACATTGATCAACTTGGCAATCAGATAAATTTCTTGGTGTTAATAGTTGAGTAAATTTTGTTGCATCTGGACCTGTAATTTCAACTTGTCTTTCTACTGAAACATCCCAAAGAGTTACATCGTTAACTAAACTCCAAAAATCTTCCTCAGGTGTATTATAATAAACTGGAAAATACATATGATTATAAGTAGTATATTCCTTACAGCCCCATTTTAATGTTGATTCAAAGAAAGGAGATTTTCTAATTCTAGTACCAAATCCCAGATAAGGTTTTGGTGGTGTATTACTTCTTGTTGTCATAGATTTTTGCCTAAAAATCGGACGTTGCTTTATTTTTTTTTAACTGTCAATAAAAATAACTAGGATCTTAACATTTTGTTTTCTGGGTCGTAGGCAGGAGAGTTTAAAATTTTTGCTTTCCTTTTTTGTCCTTGAATTTCAATAAAGAGTTCGGTCCCATCTATAGCTAAGTTTGATTTAACATAAGCAAAGGCTAGACTTTTATTTGTTCTAAAACCATAGGCCCCAGAAGTAACCACCCCAACTATTTTATTCTGAAAATAAACAGGCTCATTGCCCCTTGCATCTGCACCGTCAACATCTACCTCAAGATAAACTATTTTAATGTCAACTCCAGATTGAAGTTTATTTCTGAGTGCCTCAGACCCTATAAAATTGCTCTTTTTATTTAAATTAAAAAAACGATCCATACCAGCTTCAACCAAACTAATTTCACCTGTTAATTCAGCACCCCAACCCCGATAAGCTTTTTCTATTCTCAAAGAATTAACGGCATATGTCCCAAAATTATTTATTTTTTCTTTTTTTCCAACCTCATAAATGGCGTCATATAAAGACTCCATTTGTTTCATAGGATGGTGTAATTCCCATCCTAATTCTCCCATGTAGTTAATTCTAAGAGTTCTTACGGGCACTTTATTTATTTCTATTTCTTTCCCTTTTAGCCATGGGAAATCTTTATTGTCTAAACTTTCTGAAGTTAATTGAGATAAAACTTTTCTAGATTTTGGCCCCACTAATACAAGAACTCCATAGTCTTCTGTTATGTTTTTTATTTCAACTTTTTCATCTTTGCTGACATTGTGATTAAACCAGTCTAAATCCCTTATTTCCGATGCAGTCGATGATAGAACATAAAATTTATTATTTTCTAATCGTGTTATAGTTAGTTCACTTTGAATTCTACCTATTTTGTTAAGTGTATGTGCAAGTATAATATTGCCTACTTTTTTTGGAATTGAATTTGCGCATAAACGATTTAAGTATGCTTCACTATCTTTTCCTTCTATTTCATATTTTGCAAAAGTACTTAAGTCTAAAATACCAACATTTTTTTGAACATTTTCACATTCCTTTTGCACATAAGAAAAAGCATTTGATCTTTTAAAACTATATTCTTCTTTCATTCCAGGTTTTGCAAACCATGCTGGTTTTTCCCAACCATAAGAATCTAAATATACAGCTCCCATGTTTTTTAATTTTTTATATATAGGGGTAGTTTTCATTGGTCTACCAACGTCTATACTTTCATTTGGCATTGGAGTTACATACATTCTTGTGTATTGATCAATAGATTTATCAATTGCATACTTTTTATTTACCCAACTCATGTATCTTCTAGGTTCAAACTCAAGCATATTTATTTCTGAGTCACCGTGAACAATCCATTGAGCTAAATATTTTCCAATTCCTCCCCCTTGAGCAATTCCTACACTTGCAGCACAGGCCATCCAAAAATTTTTTAATCCAGGCGCAGGTCCAGCAAAAAAATTATCATCAGGAGTATGAGTAATTGGTCCACAAATAATTTTTTTTATTCCAACATCTTTAAATTGAGGAATTCTGTTCATTCCTATTTCAAGATGTTTTTCAATTCTATCAAGTTCAGGCTCTAACAATTCCATATCAAACTTCCAATCCATTCCCTTTAAAGCCCAAGCTTTTGCATCTTTTTCGTATGGACCAATTAATAAACCTTTGCCTTCTTGTCTTAAATAAGCTGAAGCCTGAGGATCTCTTGTTACGGGTAATTCTTTTTTTAGCTTTTCTATTTCAGGATGTGACTCAGTGACTAAATAATGATGTATCATATTAATACTAGGTACTTCTTTTAACCCAACCATCGCACCAACTTCAGGACAAAAGCTTCCTGCTGCATTAACAACATGCTCACAAACTATGTCTACATTTTCTGTAAAAACTTTCCACTCTCCAGATGGAAGTTGCTTTATATCTGTGACCCTATTTTTTCTATATATTTTTGCACCACCATTTCTAGCTCCTTTAGCCATAGCATTTGTAGTGCTTGTAGGATCTGTATGTCCATCTTCAGGAGTATGAAAGGCTGCAAGTATTCCATCTAATCGAATAAAAGGATGAACATTTTTTATTTCATTTGGTGAAAGTATTTCAGCAGGAGATCCAACATTATCCATTATTCCTTTAACGTAATGAAACCAATCAATATCTTCTTTTTTATAAGCTAATCTTAAACTACCACATTCATGGAAACCAGTTGCCTGTCCTGTTTCTTTTTCTAATTGTTTATAAAGATTAGTAGAATGTTGATGAACTTTAGCTAGATTATAGCTGCCAACCATGTGTGGGCATTGACCTGCTGCATGCCAAGTAGAACCAGACGTAAGTTCACCTTTTTCAATTAAAACTAAGTCTTTCCAACCCTCTTTAGTAAGATGATACAATAAACTTACCCCTAAAATTCCTCCCCCAACTATTACTAATCTGGCATGTGATTGAATTTTTTCCATTACTTTTACTAGTTTATTTTCAATTTTTTTTGAAAGAATTATTTAATTTTAAGCTTTAATCAAGTTAAATTAAATAGTAATAAAACCTTTTATGTCTGATAAGAAATTCATAAACTATAGACTTTATTTCAATTTTCTTAACTCATTAGCTAAAGATTTAACAAGATTTTATTATAAAAAATTAAACAAACCTTTCAAAGTAATAAATAAAAGTAAAAATAAAGGATATGACCCAGTAACACAAGCCGATAAAGAATTTGAAAAATTTATTAGAGCAAGAATAAAAAAAAAATTTCCAAAACATGAAATTATTGGTGAAGAATTTGGTCACAAAAAAATTAAAAGTGACTTTACTTGGGTCATTGATCCAATAGATGGAACCAGATCTTTTGTAATCGGTAATCCAACTTGGAGCAATTTAATAGCTTTAAATTATAAGGGAAATCCAATTGTTGGTTTAGCAAATTTTCCTAGATTAAGTAAATATTATTTAAACTATTCAAATAAAACTGCTTATGTTTTTAACATTGCTTGTGTTGGAAAAAATAAGAAAAGAAAATTATCAGTAAATAAAAAAGCCACCTTTAAAAATATTAAAGTTGCAGGGGCTTTTCATGGCTGGCTTTCGTTAAAAAAACAAAGTAAAATACCTAAAGTTTTAAAACTTATGCAGTTCCCATGCTTTGATGCGTTAAGTTATGCTCATTTTTGTGAGGGAAAAATTGATGCAGTTATGCAGTGTCAAAATAAAATATGGGATGTACATGCTTTAATTCCTATAATCTCAGCTTCTGGTGGTGTTGCTTCTACTTGGAACAATAAAAATGCAAAATATGCTGGAAATGTTTTATTTTCTGCAAATAAAAATATACACAAAAAAATACTAAAACTTTTAAAACCAGTGCTTTAAAATATTTAATTATGCGATTATTAATTATTTTATTTTTATTCTTACTCTTCTCTAATACTCAGGCTGAAACTGTTAAACCTACATATCGAGAAAAAGTAGATCCTGGTTTACAAATTGCGGCAATGTTATTTAGTCCCAATGGGGAAAAAATTTTTTTAATGAAATATGTTAATGGAGGAACACTTTATCAATATAATTTAAATACGGCTTTTGATATTACTTCTCTTGATACCACATCAGAGGTTACACTGGATCTAAACGCAGGTAGTGATGATGTGGGCACAGGTAGTGGTGGAGCTCAGGGGTTAGAATTTAATTCAGATGGAACCAAAATATTTGCAACTAATGAAGGAGGAGCTATGAACGTACACTCTTTATCAACTCCATATGATATTTCAAATGCAACTCAGGATGCGGATGATGGTATTGACTGGCGGTCATATTTGCACGGAGGCGATGCTATTGTCCCACACGATATAGATTTTAATAATGATGGAACCAAAATGTATCTTTTTGATTATAAGCCGGGAGAGCATGAACTTGTGGAATATGATCTCAGTACTCCATATTTACCAAGTTCCGCAACTCACAACAACTCACTTAATTTAAATACTTCAATTGGAGTGGTCTATTTGCAAGAGCTTGAGTTTGATGACGATGGTACCAGAATGTATATAATTAATTCTGCTACTAATGCATCCTCTAATAATCATGTTTATGTTTATAAACTAAGCACACCTTTTAGCACTTCTACCGCAACATATGTTGGAAAATGGCAAGCAACATTTACAACAACTTCTACAATTGGGTCACCACTCGCTTTTCAGTTTTCTAGTGACGGTATGAAATTTTTTATGAATACATATAATGTTTTAAAAATAGGTAATGATGAAGTTGGTTTTGATGATTATATATTTGAATTTAATCTTAGTTGTCCTTATGGAATTGTAATTTGTGAGACAGATTCTACTACTAATGTTGGTGCACAAGTAGAATTTGCCAAACATGTAATACAACAAAATACATCTACTGTTTTTAAAAGATTTGAATGGTTAAGACGTAATGACGGTAAAAATAACCTAAATAGTAATAATATTAACTTAAATATC
>CACIML010000028.1 GCA_902587735.1 uncultured Pelagibacteraceae bacterium | reverse complement strand
ACTAACATCAGGAATAAAATTTGGTTTTTTAAAAACTATTCCTCATATGTCTGGAATAACTATTGGTCACGTTTTACAAGTAGTTCTTGTTTGTCTTGGTTTGGGAAAACTATTTCAATTATTTCCAGTAATTCAAAATGTGCTAAAAATAGTCTGTGCAATATATCTTTTATACCTTGGTTATAAAATTATTGGGTCTTTTAGTAATATTAAAGAAGATGGTTCAAGACCTTTAAAATTTCATGAAGCTGCACTATTCCAATTAGTAAATCCAAAAGCTTGGACAATTTCTTCAATGGTTGCGTCAGGTTTTTTACCTAAAGATGAAAATCTAGTTACAGCTATTTTTTTTATTTCAATTACCGCTTTAATTATTTGCCCTATATCAATATCTATATGGGCTGCATTTGGTTCAGGAATTAGAAATTTAGTAAAGAATGATAAAAAAAAAGCGATTGTGGAGTATTTTTTAGCTATATTGCTTTTAATAACTGCCATTTTGATTGTATTAGAAAAATAATTTATTATTACTGTTAACAAAAATTTAAGGAGTTATTTTGATTTTACATAAAGTAAAAGTTTACCCATCAAAAACAAAGTTGCCTAAAAAAAAGCAGCTAGCTTGGAAGATTGCTGAAATAGCTAGTGACAATGCAAAATTAAATAATAAATCAATTGAAATGGTAATAAACAGAATTATAGATAACTCTTCTGTTGCTGTAGCATCGTTAAATAGGAAATCTGTTATTTCTTCTAGAGAAATGGCATTAGCACATCCAAAAAAAAATGGAGCAACCTTATTTGGTGTAAATTCAAAATTAAAATTTCATTGTGAATGGGCAGCATGGTCGAATGGTACTGCGGTAAGAGAATTAGATTTTCATGATACTTTTTTAGCAGCTGATTACAGTCACCCTGGTGATAATATTCCTCCATTGCTAGCGGTAGCTCAACAAAAAAAAAGAAGTGGGCTGGATTTGTTGAGAGGAATAATTACAGCTTATGAAGTTCAAGTAAATTTAGTTAAAGGAATTTGCTTACACAAACACAAAATAGATCATATAGCGCATCTTGGTCCAAGTGTTGCCGCAGGAATTGGATCTATGTTAAAATTAAATACTGAAACAATTTACCAAGCAATTCAACAATCTTTACACACAACAGTTTCAACAAGGCAGTCAAGAAAAGGTGAAATTTCAAGTTGGAAGGCATATGCGCCTGCACATGCAGGTAAATTAGCTATTGAAGCTGTTGATAGGGTTATGAGAGGTGAAGGAGCGCCAAGTCCAATATATGAAGGTGAAGATAGTGTGATTGCAAGAATACTTGATGGTAAAAAAGCTCTATATAAAATTCCATTACCAAAAAAAAATGAAGAAAAAAAAGCAATACTAGAAACTTATACAAAAGAATATTCTGCTGAATATCAAGCACAAGCATTAATAGATATTGCAAAAAAACTTAATAAAAAAATTAATAATTTAAATCAAATTAAAAAAATTGATATTTACACAAGCCATCACACTCATAACGTAATTGGTACAGGTGCAAATGATCCTCAAAAAATGGATCCTAATGCTAGCAGAGAAACTTTAGATCATTCAATTATGTATATTTTTGCTGTTGCTTTAGAAGATGCGAATTGGCATCATGTTAAATCTTATACCAGATCAAGAGCAAATAAAAAAAGCACAATTAAAATTTGGCGTTCTATTAAAACCCATGAAGATAAAAAATGGACTAAAAAATATCACGATCCTAACCCAAAAAATAAATCTTTTGGTGCAAAAGTTATTGTAACTTTAAAAAATGGGAAAAAAATAATTGAACAATTAGATAAAGCTGATGCACATCCTTATGGTGCAAGACCGTTTGTTAGAAACAATTATATAAAAAAATTTCTCACATTGTCAAAAAATATTATTTCAAAAAAAGAAATTGATAAATTTTTAAAGAATGTACAAAATTTAAAAAAAATAAAACCTGGACAATTAAATAAATTAAATATTGAAATTAGAAAATCTAATTTGAAAAAAAATACTAAAAAAGGAATTTTCTAATGCATTTTATAGAAAAAAAACCTGAAGAAAAAAGAGAGATTCTTAATCAAAAATTAAAGTCTAATAAAATTTTAAGAGTACCAGGCGCATACAACCCACTAACAGCAAAAGTTATAGAGGAAATTGGCTATGATGCAGTTTATGTATCTGGTGCTGTTATGGCAAATGATCTTGGTTTCCCAGATATAGGTTTAACAACTTTGGAAGATGTAAGTACAAGATCTTATTTAATTTCTAGAGTAACTAATTTGCCTACTATTGTTGATATAGATACAGGTTTTAAATCTTGTGAAAAAACAATACAAACATTTGAAGAATTTGGAGTAGCAGCAGTTCATCTTGAAGACCAAATTGAACGTAAAAGATGCGGCCATCTAGATAATAAAGAATTAATCTCAACTGACAAAATGGTGAATAAAATTAAAGAATGCGTAAAAGCAAAAAAAGATAAAAATTTTAAAATAATAGCTAGGTCTGATGCTAATTCAGTAGAAGGTTTAGATAAAATGATTAATAGATGTAAAGCATATATTGATGCGGGAGCTGAGATTATTTTTCCTGAAGCTCTTTCGAACGAAAAAGAATTTGAAAATGTTAGAAAATCTCTAGATTGTTATTTGCTTGCAAATATGACCGAGTTTGGCAAAACAAAATTATTGAATTATAAAGATTTAGAAAATTTAGGATATAATATTGTAATTTACCCAGTAACAACTCAGCGATTAGCAATGAAAAGTGTAGAAGATGGTTTGCGTGCTATTTTTAAAGATGGACATCAAAGTAACATTATAGATAAAATGCAAACTAGGAAAAGATTGTATGAAATAGTAGATTATGAGAAATATAATTCTTTAGATGAGGAAATTTATAATTTTAGCAAAAAAGGTCATGAATAATGAGCGATGAAATAAAAAAAGGCTTACTAGGTATTGTTGTTGACGAAACTACCGTATCCCAAGTAATGCCTGATATTAATTCCCTTACTTACAGAGGTTATGCCGTTCAAGATCTTTGTGAAAAATGTACTTTTGAAGAAGTAGCTTATCTTGTTTTAAATGGAGAACTTCCCAACAAAATACAATTAAAAAAATTTATTAAAGAAGAAAGATTAGACAGAACGCTCTCAAAACAAATATTAAGCGACATTCAAAAAATGCCAAAAAAAGCACACCCAATGGATGTTGTGAGAACGGCAGTAAGTCTAATGGCTTTAGAAGATAGAGATACCAAAGACAATACTCCAAAAGCCAACATGAGAAAAGCTATTAGAATATTTGCAAAAACGCCTATTGCTTTAGCTGCTTTCTTTAGGTCTAGAAAAAGTAAAAAAATAATATCACCAAAGAAAAATTTGTCTTTTTCAGAAAATTTTTTTCACATGTGTTTTGGGAAAGTTCCTAGTAATGAAATTGTTAAAGCTTTTGATGTCTCATTAATTCTTTATGCTGAACATAGTTTTAATGTTTCAACATTTACCGCAAGAACAATAACTAGCAGTTTATCAGATATACACGGTGCAATTACTGGTGCTATAGCAAGTTTAAAAGGACCATTGCATGGAGGAGCTAACGAGGAAGTTATGCATATGATGAATAAAATTAAAAAACCTGAAAATGCTTTAAAATGGATCAATAATGCTCTTGATAAGAAAGATGTAGTTATGGGTTTTGGTCATAGAGTATATAAAAAGGGTGATTCAAGAGTTCCTACAATGGAAAAATATTTCAAAAAAGTTTCAAAAATTAAAAAAGATAAAAAATTTATTAAAATTTACGACATAGTTAAAAACGTAATGATTCAAAGAAAAAACATTCATCCAAATGTCGATTACCCAACTGGACCTACTTATCATTTAATGGGTTTTGATACTGATTTTTTTACACCAATTTTCGTTATTTCAAGAATTACTGGATGGTCAGCACATATAATGGAACAACATGCTGCAAATAAATTAATTAGACCTCTTTCTAAATACAGTGGTAAAGAACATCGAAGGGTGATGCTTCTTAATCAAAGATAAAAATAAATTTTAATATATTTAGTTAAAAGCTTCCGACCAAGTACCTTTTGTAGATGCTTTAGAATATTCTGTAGCTCTACCTTCAAAAAAATTCATATGTTCTACTGCATTCAACATTGTATCAAGCCAAGTTAAGGGATTTTTTTCAACTTTATAAATTGGTTCTAAACCTAATTGAATTAATCTTCTATTCCCAATCCACCTAATATAATCTTTTATTTCTTGTGGAGTTAGCCCTTCTATAGGACCCATATTAAATGCCAAATCTATAAAAGCATCTTCATGATTAATAATAGTTCTGCAGGCTTCATAAATTTCTTTTTTTAGTTGCGGTGTCCATATTTCAGGTTGTTCTTTTACAAAAGTGTTAAAAAGTTTAATCATTGAATTGCAATGCAACGTTTCATCTCTAACTGACCAAGTCACTATTTGACCCATGCCTTTCATTTTATTTTGTCTTGGAAAATTTAATAAGATTGCAAAACTTGCAAATAACTGAAGTCCTTCTGTAAATGCACTAAAAACTGCTATAGTTTTTGCAATATCATGATGTGATTTTACATCAAAGCCTTGCATATAATCATACTTATCTTTCATTTCTTTATATTTTAGAAAAGCAGAATATTCTGCTTCTGGCATACCGATTGTATCTAATAAGTGTGAGTAAGCTGCTATGTGAACTGTTTCCATTGAAGCAAAAGCTGACATCATCATTAATACTTCAGTTGGCTTAAAAACATTCATATAGTGTCTGATATAACAATTACTTACTTCAACATCTGCTTGTGTAAAAAATCTAAAAATTTGTGTTAATAGGTTTTTTTCTTCTGGCTTAAGATTTTTTTGCCAGTCTCTAACATCATCTCCCAAAGGAACTTCTTCTGGCAACCAATGAATTCTTTGTTGTGTTAACCATGAATCATAACACCAAGGATATCTAAAAGGTTTGTAGACAGGATTTTCAACCAATAATCCCATTTCTCTAGGTTTATCTTTAATTATTTCAATTTTTTTTAATTTTTTTACTGACATGATAGACATTCTTCGTATTCTGTTTCTTGATTTTCTTTGTTTTTATAAACATTCATCTCTATATCTGTGGATGAACCACTATTTATATTCTCCGCTCTTTGGATCGATTTAGATCTGCAATAATAAAGACTTTTAAGTCCTTTTTTCCATGCTTGGAAGTGAATTTGATGAAGCTCTTTTTTATGAACATCGGCTGCTAAAAATAAATTTATAGATTGAGCTTGAGATATATGGGGTGTTCTATCAGCACCAAGTTCTACAATCCACTTTTGATCAAGTTCAAAGGCCGTTTTAAATGTATCTTTCTCTTCTTTAGATAAAAAATCCAGATGCATTACTGAACCTTGGTTTGTTGTAATGCTAGACCAAATTTCATCATTGTTTTTATTATATTTTTCTAAAATTTTTTCTAAATATTTATTTCTAACATTAAATGAACCCGATAGAGTTTTGTGAGTATAGCTATTAGCTGCAATAGGTTCAACACCAGGAGATGTTCCTCCACATATAATTGAAATAGAGGCTGTTGGCGCTATAGCTGTCTTATTAGAAAATCTTTCACTGATACCATATTCCGCTGCATCTGGGCAAGCTCCTCTTTCTTCGGCTAGTTGTTTTGATGACTCATCAACCTTTTTTTGAATATGTTCAAATATTTTTTTGTTCCAAACCTTGCTCATTACAGATTCTAAAGGAATATTTTTTTGTTGAAAAAATGAATGCAAACCCATAACTCCTAAACCAACACTTCTTTCTTTCATGGCTGAATATGTTGCATCACTAAATTGTTCTGGAGCATTTTCTATAAAATCATTTAAAACATTATCCAAAAATCTCATTACATCACCTATAAAATTTTTGTCATCTTTCCACTCATCATATTTTTCAATATTAAGTGAAGACAAGCAACAAACAGCAGTACGATCTTTTCCGTCTCTATCAACTCCAGTTGGAAGTGTGATTTCGCTACATAAATTTGAAGTTTTAACATTTAGTCCTGCTAATTTATGGTGTTGAGGAATTTGTCTATTAACTGTATCAATAAAAATTATATAAGGTTCTCCAGTTTCTATTCTTGCTGTTAAAAGTCTAATCCACAAATTTCTTGCAGATATAGTTGATTGAATTGCTTTATCCTTTGGACTCTTAAGCGCCCACTGTTCATCCATTTCAACAGCTCTCATAAAAGCATCTGACACCAACACGCCATGATGTAAATTTAAAGCTTTTCTATTGGGATCACCTCCAGTTGGTCTTCGCATTTCGATAAACTCTTCAATTTCAGGATGATCAATTGGTAAATAGCAAGCTGCAGATCCTCTTCTTAATGAACCTTGGCTGATTGCCATGGTTAAAGAATCCATAACTTTAATAAAAGGAATTATTCCAGAAGTTTTTCCGACTCTTCCAATTTTTTCTCCAATCGATCTAAGGTTGCCCCAATAACTTCCTATTCCACCACCTCTTGCTGCAAGCCAAACATTTTCACTCCACAAATCTAGGATACCATCTAAACTGTCACCTGCTTCATTTAAAAAACATGAAATAGGCAAACCTCTTTTTGTTCCACCATTTGATAATACTGGTGTTGCTGGCATAAACCATAGATTGCTTATATAATTATAAATTCTTTGAGCATGTAAATTGTCATCAGCATAATAACTAGCTACTCTTGCAAATAAATCTTGATAAGATTCGTTAGCCCCCAAATATCTATCGCTTAGAGTTGCCTTTCCAAATTCTGTAAGATTGTCATCTCTTGATCTGTCAATTTTTATTGTTATACCTTTTTCGTTTTGAAAAAGCTCAGTTTCATTACTTAATGAAAATAGATCTAATCTTTTTTCTTTATTAACTTCTATTTTATTAGGGCTATATTCGGAGACAGCTTTCTTAATTGCCTGTGATAGAACTTTATTCATTACTTTATTATTATCTGTTATTTAACAAAACAACTACATGTTGTATGTAATTAATGTTGATATACTATATAAAATATAAATCAACAGAACATTTATAGAACATTAGTAAAAAATATCAACTAAAAAAATAAAAAAAATGTAAGAAACAATGAGTATGTCTAAAGAAATAAAAATAGATCCATTGGGTTTTAGGGAGTATGACGCGAGATGGATATACGAAAAAGACATAAACAAACTAGGAATAGAAAATCTTGGAAAAGGATTAGGAACACAAATAATAAAGCATACAAAAAAGAATAACCCAAGAGTTATCGTTGGTCATGATTATAGGTCTTACAGTGAAGAAATAAAAACTTTTTTAAAAAAAGGACTAATTTCTACAGGATGTAGCGTCGAAGATATTGGTTTATCATTATCACCAACTACCTATTTTGCTCAATTCAATTTAAATGCTGATGCAGTTGCCATGGTAACAGCAAGTCATAACGAAAACGGATGGACTGGTGTAAAAATGGGAATCCAAAAAGGACTAACTCACACACCAGAAGAAATGAGGGAATTAAAAGATATTACATTAAATAAAAAATTTATTGAAGGTAAAGGAAATGAAAAAAAAATAGAAAACTTTAAAAAAATATATATTCAAGATTTAGTAAAAAAAAATAAAATAAACAAAAAAATAAAAACCGTTGTTGCTTGTGGAAATGGTACAGCTGGTGTATTTGCACCGGAAATTATGAGAAATATAGGTTGTGAAGTGGTAGAATTAGATTGTGACTTAGATTTTACCTTTCCAAAGTATAACCCAAACCCTGAAGATCTTAAAATGCTTCATGCAATAAGTAAAGCTGTAAAAGATAGTAATGCAGATATAGGTTTTGGTTTTGATGGTGATGGAGATCGTGTTGGAGTTATAGATAATAAAGGAAATAAAATTTTTTCAGATAAAATAGGATTATTAATTGCAAGAAACCTTTCGTCAAAACATAAAGGGTCAAAGTTTGTGGTCGATGTAAAATCGACAGGTTTATATAAAAAAGATAAAATTCTTTTAGAAAATAATTGTGAAACTATTTATTGGAAAACTGGACATTCACATATTAAAAGAAAAGTATATACCGAAAAAGCATTAGCAGGTTTCGAAAAAAGTGGTCATTTCTTTTTCAATCAACCATTGGGTTATGGTTATGACGATGGAATTAATTCCGCAATTCAAATTTGTCATTTATTAAATAACAGTAGTAAAAAAATGGATGAAATTATTAATGAATTACCAAATACTTATCAAACACCAACAATGGCACCTTTTTGTAAAGATGAAGAAAAATACAAAGTTGTTGAAAATTTAGTAAAAAAAATCGAAAAAATTAAATCTGATAATATAAAAATAGATAATCAAATAATAACCGAAGTGCTCACTGTAAATGGAATTAGATTTTCTTTTCAAGATGGATCATGGGGTTTGATTAGAGCTTCATCCAATAAGCCATCATTGGTTGTTGTTACAGAAAGTCCCACATCTGAGAAAAGAAAAAAAGAAATCTTTTATTTCATTGATAATTTGTTAAAGCAAACTGGTAAAATTGGTGAATACGACCAAAAAATTTAAATATTAAAATAATTATATAAAAATTTTGTAGCTACAATTAATAAAAAAATTCCAAATAATTTGCTCACTTTACTTTTGTCAATTTTGTGCATTGTATTGGCGCCTATTTTGGCCATAAAAGTTGTTATTGGCACTATAATTAAAAAGGCGGGTATGTTTATAAAACCAACACTTAAAGGTAAATTTACTTTCAAATATGTACCAGAAATTAAAAACCCTAGTGCACCACATAATGCAATTAAAAAGCCTATAGCTGCAGCTGAACCTATTGCTTTGTTTATTGTAAATCCCGAATGTTTTAGAACGGGAACATTTATGATTGCTCCACCAATTCCCATTAATGAAGATACAAAACCAGAAATAAAACCTAAAATTATCTTTGTAATTAAAGTGAATCTTTTTTTAATATCGGTTTTCTCTTTTATAAAAAAAATATTAAAAGCAAGGAAGTATAGGACAATACTAAAAAACAATACCAATGATTTTGTATGCAAATTTGCTGAAATTACTGTTCCTAAAATTACACCTATAACAACAAATATGCCATAACTTCTTAAAACAGAAAAATCTACAGCTCGATGTCTATAGTGTGTAAAAACAGACATGACAGCCGTTGGTACTATTATTGAAAATGAAGTTCCTATAGCAAGATGCATAATAAAGTTATTATCAATATTTAATGTTTGAAAAATGTAATAAAGCATAGGAACTGTAATTATTCCTCCACCTATTCCAAAAAAACCCGCTAGGAAACCAGCCAGCAATGCTGTACTTATCATCAACAAAATAAAAAAACTATAATCGTTTGAAATAATTGAACTAAACAGTTTAACCTACAGATGTATTTAAATTATTTAATTTAATTTTATCCATAATATGATCAATTTTTTGAATATCTGCATCACGTACACACATATTTTCACTTAAATATCTTTTCCAAAAACTTGATCCTGTCTGACCATGAAATAGGCCAAGCGTATGTCTCATAATTTGATTTAATCTTGTTCCTTTTTTTGTTTCATCTTTTATATAAGGAAGTAATTGTTCTATAACCTCTT
>CACIML010000027.1 GCA_902587735.1 uncultured Pelagibacteraceae bacterium | reverse complement strand
TACTTTAATGGTGGAATATTTAAATTTTGTTTTGGTGTAAATTTACCTAAAACTGCTTTTCTTGCGTGAATTATAAAAGTTTTCACTCCAGTTTTTTTTAATGTTTCAATAAATTTTTGTAAATTTTCATAATCTTCAACATCGTCATAACCTATTCTTGTTTTTATAGTAATTGGTAATTTACACACTGATTGCATTTTGCTTAAACAATCAGCAACTAAATTTGGTTCTTTCATTAAACAAGCACCAAATTTATTTTTTTGAACTTTCTTGCTTGGACAACCTAAATTTAAATTAATTTCGTCATACCCAAAATCTTCACCAGCCTTTGAAGCTTCAGATAAAAGTTTTGGAGATGACCCTCCTATTTGAAGCGCAAGAGGTTTTTCATTAATGTTAAATGCCAAAAGTTTTTTTTTATCACCTCTGCTTATTGCTTCAGAAACAATCATTTCTGTATAAAAAAGAACATTCTTACTAATTAATCGTAAGAAAAACCTTTCATGCCGATCTGTGCAATCCATCATAGGAGCAACTGAAACTTTCCTATTCATTACTATGTTTTATATTATTTTTTTAGCTATTTGAAGATTCAGAATCTTCTTGATTTACATCGTTAGATTTTTTTTCTACATCTGATAACTCGTCCAATGAAACAGCTGATTCTTCAGATTCTTTTGTATTTTCATTATCAGATTCCACATTGGGTTCGCTTGATGATTTAAGTTCATCAAGATCTTCTTTTGAAACTTGTATTTTTTCAGGAGTTTTTCTAGCTCTTTTAGATGGTAATATAGGAGTTCCACTTTTAGAAATTTCACCTTTGTATAAATCTGCAAAATTATCACCTATTTCCTCATCCTCCTCTGATCCATCGTCAACTTGTTCAATATGTTTTCTTAATTTGTAAACCGCACTCTCGATTAAATCAGGAACTTTAATATTTTCTGATGCAATCTCCCTTAATGAAATAACTGTATTTTTATCGTTATCTCTATCTAAAGTTGGTTCAATTCCTGAATTTAATTGAGTTACTCTTTCTTTTGCTACTAAAACTAATTCGTAGGGACTTTCTACTTTGTCTACACAATCTTCAACTGTAACTCTTGCCATGCGGATTGTTTATATTGAGCCTTATTAAAAATCAAGTTTTATTTTTTAACACAGGCTTGTAGTTTTTTTGAAAAACAAGAACAATGATTATTGATATTGTTGTATAAATTGAACAAAAAATAGCAATATTTTCTATTGAATATCCTAAATCAATTAATATTCCAAAAACTGCAGTAGCTAAAGCTGTAGAAAAAACCATAAATGAACCTGTTAAAGCTTTAATAGATCCCAAATAATTTACTCCATAAATTTCAGCCCAGAATGAAATCATTAAAACATTTGTTAATCCGTTTGAAATGCCCATTAGGCCCATAAATACAAAAACTGTATAAGAATGATCAAAAATTGCTAATACAATTAAACTAAATAATAAAGGAACATTTAAATATGGAAAAACTTTTCTACTAGTAAATTTATCAACCAAAAATCCTGAAAAAAATAAAGTTACTACAGTAAGTATTGAATAAACCATAAACGATTGTGCCATAGAAAATTTTCCCCAACCTTTAGATTCAATAATGAATGTTTGATTAATAACTATACCAGTAATTATAAATGAAGATGCGAGCATAGCTGGTAAAATAGAATAAAACTTAAAATCTCTTAATACTTCTCTTCTTGTCCAGCTTTTAATTGAGTCGATAACTTTGCTATCATTTTTTCCATTTTTATTTTCTCTAGAAAATATACTTATCTCTTTGACTGTAAGATATGTAAAAATTGGTAATAATAATATAATTAAAAGTGAAAATCCTAACCATAAATCTCTCCAGTAAATAAATGTCAAAAGATAAACTATAATTATTGGTAATAAAAATTCTCCAAAAGACATCCCTACCCAAATGTAACTTAATGCTTTGCCTCTGCTTTGATTAAAAAATCTACTAGTCGCAACTGATGCTGTGTGAGCCATTAATCCTTGACCTGATAATCTTAGAAAAAATATGCCCATAGCCAATAAAAATATTCCATTAACAAATGAAAAAAAAAGTGATGCTAGGCTTAAAAAAATAACAACTAATAAAGAATAATTAACTAGCTTTAAATCATCAATTTTTTTTCCCACCCATATTAACGCCAAACTGCTACATAAAGTAGCAATTCCATAAATAGATCCAAATTCTGCGTTAGTAATATTTAATTCTTCCCTAATATTAGAATTGAATAAACCTATAAAAAAGCTCTGCCCTATGCTGGAAAAAAAAGTAAAAACAAAACCAAAAATTATTATTTTGAAATTAGATCTAACTATATCTATAATCATTTTATGAGTTGCAAAGTTGCTTTTATAGGTCTTGGTGTCATGGGTTATCCAATGGCTGGATATATATCAAAAGCTGGACATAATGTAACTGTTTATAATCGAACAACAGCTAAAGCAGATAAATGGCTTACAAAATATAAAGGTGTAAAGGCAGAAACTCCTGCAAAAGCTTCTGATGGAGCTGATTTTATTTTTACATGTGTTGGAAATGATAATGATTTAAAAGAAGTTACTTTTGGAGATAACGGAATTTTTAAAACAATAAAAAAAGGTGCTATCTATATTGATAACACAACCGCTTCTGCAACAATCGCAAGAGAAATTTATGATTATTCAAAAAAAAATAGTTTTGGTTTTTTAGATGCCCCTGTTTCCGGAGGGCAGGCTGGAGCAGAAAATGGTGCACTAACTGTAATGATTGGTGGTGACCAAGATAGCTTTGATAAAGCTGAACATATTATCGATTGTTATAGCAAAAAAATGAAATTACTTGGTAAAGCAGGAAATGGGCAATTAGCTAAAATGGTAAATCAAATATGCATAGCAGGTCTTGTTCAGGGATTATCCGAAGGTATTAATTTTGGAATAAAAGCTGGTTTAAATATGGAAGATGTTATTGAAGTTATATCTAAAGGTGCGGCTCAGTCATGGCAAATGGATAATAGATATAAAACAATGATTGATAATAAGTTTGAATTTGGTTTTGCTGTTGATTGGATGAGAAAAGACTTAAAAATTGCATTAGAAGAAGCAAAAAAAAATAATTCATTACTTCCTATAACAGAAATTGTTGATCAATATTATGGTGATGTTCAAAAATTAGGTGGTAAGAGATGGGATACATCAAGTCTTATCAAAAGACTTAGGAAGTAATTAAGTATGCAGCCAGCATACTACGAAGATTTTAAAGAAATAAAAAAAAAAATTTGGTTAATGTTAGACGATGCTGTGACCAATAGAAGTTCAACATTTAGAATTCCAGTGTTTGTTTGTGGAAATCAAAAAGATTTTGATGGAAGAATTGTAGTTCTTAGAAAATCTGATCAATCAAATAATCTTCTTCAATTTCATAGCGACATTAGATCTGACAAAATAACTAAATTAAAAAACAATAAAAATGCTTCTATGCTTTTTTATGACAAGGAAGAAAAAATCCAAGTAAGGCTAAAAGTTGAATGTATTATTAATCACAACAATGAAATAACAAAAGAGTCTTGGTCCAAAACAGGTCATATTAGTAGAAAATGTTATTTAGTTGATGATGGACCTGGAGTAGTGTCTCCTGCTCCAACTTCTGGATTAAAACCTGAGTTAGATAATTTTGAATTTACAATAGAACAAAGTGAAGAAGGTTATAAAAACTTTACTGTAATTCAGTGCAAAATAAAAAGTATTGAGTGGCTTTATTTAGCTGCGAAAGGACACCGAAGAGCTAGATTTGAAATAGATAATAATAAAGAATCTTGGCTTGTTCCTTAAGTATGATTAAATTTATTTTTTATTTATCCCTCATAATTTTAGGAATGTTTATTATGAGATTTGGGATAATTCAAATAAGACAATATAAACAAGGCAAAACTAAAATTAAAAAGAAATCACTAGAACAAATTGCTTTTGGAATTTTTTTTATAATAATTTTAGGATTAATTATTTATTCAATTAATGCCTTGCTTTTTAGCTAGTTCCTTAAAAATTTACTTCATTAAATTTATTTAATTGTAATCCTGTGCATTATTCTTTTTCCCTTAAATGGAGTAGCCTGATGTAACATTGATCTATTATCCCAAATTGCAAGCTGGTTTTTTTCCCATTCCAAAGAATATTGAAATTTTTTTTTTATTTGATGATTAAATAAATATTTTTCTAACTTTTTTTTTCTAATTAGATTAGAATTAAATCCGATAAAGTGTCCTGGACTGCAGTAAATTGTATGTTTTGAGTTAATTTTTCTAATAATATTATGTCTAGATTTTAATTCTTTATTTATTTTTCCTTTTTCTTTAACTCTTTCTTTGGTTGTAATTGAAATAGGACCTTCGGAAGAATAATTTCCTTTATATTTTTTTAATTTATTTTTAATAAATTTAGGAAGAGCTTTATAAGCTAAATACTGAGAACAAAATTCAGTATTAGCCTTACCTTTTTTTGGAACTAACTTTGATAAAAGCATAGTAAATCTTGGAGGTTTTTTTGTATAAATAGAGTCCGTATGAAATTGTTCACCAAAACTTGGGCCCTTATCTGATAATTTTCTTTGAACAACTGTAATTTTTGGATATTTTCTATTTAATCCTTTTAATCTAGGATAATTAGCAAGTTTGCCAAAGTTTTTGGCAAATTTAATATACGATTTTGAATTTAATTTTTGCTTTCTAAAATATATCATTCCATATTTTTGAAGAGCAGATTTAATTTTCTTTAAATCATTTTTGTTTATTTTTTTTATGCTGCAAAAAATTTCTGCACCTATGTCTTTTTTGCCTGAAATAATTTTAAACATTTTTTATTTTATGCTGTCTGAATATTTTTTCCAGTTTTCTTGATAACGTATTGCATTTTCTTTAATTGCTTTAGCTTCCTCATCTGTAACTTTTCTTATAAGTCTTCCTGGTGAACCAACTACAAGAGAGTTGTCTGGAATTTTTTTGTTTTCAGTTATTAAAGATTTTGCACCTATGATGCAATTATTTCCAATCTTAGCATTGTTTAAAATTACAGCCCCTATTCCAATTAAACTATTGTCTCCAATGGTGCATCCATGAAGCATAACTAAATGACCAACAGTTACATTTTTTCCAACTTTTAAAGGATATCCTGGATCAGTATGGAGCACACTCCCATCTTGAATATTTGAACCCTCTCCAATATGAATATTTTCAATATCTCCTCTTAGGGTTGCATTAAACCAAATACTTGTATTTTTTTCTAAAGTAACGTCTCCTATTATTGTGGCATTATCAGCGACCCAATTTTCGCCCAAATTTTTTGTTTTTTTATCTTTCAAATCGTAAAACATAATTTATATAATATTTTTATCATGGCACTTACAAAAACACCAATATGTGATTTTGGTAAGAAAGCTGAAAGCTTTCAACTAAAATCAACTGAAAATAAAATAATTTCTTTAAATGATGTAAAAGGAGAAAAAGGAACCTTGATAATGTTTATTTGTAATCATTGCCCTTATGTTAAAGCAGTTATCGAAGATATCGTTAATGATTGTAAAACTTTAGATAAAGAAGGAATAAAGTCTGTAGCTATAATGTCAAATGATACAAAAAATTACCCTGAAGATTCTTTTGAAAATATGAATGAATTTCATAAAAATAATCATTTCAATTTTCCATATTTAATTGATGAAACGCAAGAAATTGCAAAAAAATATGACGCTGTGTGCACTCCTGATTTTTTTGGATACAATAATAACTTAGAATTACAATACAGAGGAAGAATAAGAGAGCTTAAGGATTTAGAATCGGTTAGAGATGGTGAGAGCGATTTATTAAAAGCAATGAAGCTTGTTGCTCAAACTGGTAAAGGTCCAAAAAATCAGATTCCAAGTATGGGATGTAGTATTAAGTGGTTTAAATAAATAATGAATTTAATTGTAACAAGATCTTTTCCGCCTGAAATAGGTGGAATGCAAAGTTTAATGTGGGGGTTAACCTGCTCTTTAGCAAAATATAATTTGGTAAAAGTTTTTGCTGATTATCATGATCAATATAAAGATCATGATGAAAAAGTATCTTTTTCTATTGATAGAGTTGGAGGGGTAAAGCTTTTAAGAAAACACAGAAAAGCCTACCTGATAAATGAATTTATAAAAAATAATAAAAATATTAATTGTGTTATTGCGGATCATTGGAAGAGTTTAGAACTAATAAAAACAACTAAAAAAAAAATCTGTCTAATTCACTCAAAAGAAATTAATTATAAAAAAAAATCTTTTAGAAATAAAAGAATTTTAAAAGCTTTTAATAATATCGATCAAGTAGTTGCTAATTCCCAATTTACAAAAAATCTTGCTGTACAAATTGGTATAGATGAAAACAAAATCACTGTTATTAACCCTGGTATATTTCCAGCCAAAAATTTAGATACTTCATCAATGAAAGAAGCTGAAAAATTGCTAAAAAACAAAAATCCAAGATTAATTACAGTTTCAAGATTGGATAAACGAAAAAACCATGAAAAAGTAATAATGGCAATAAGAAATCTTAAACAAATATACCCAAATATTATTTATACTTGTGTAGGTTATGGTGATGAGGAAGAAAATTTAAAAAAACTTACAAAAGAATTAAAGTTAAATGAGCAGGTCTTATTTTTAAAAAATATTAACCAAGATTTAAAAAATTCTTTAGTTTCTAAATCAAACGTTTTTGTAATGCCATCAATAATACACAAAAATTCAGTTGAAGGTTTTGGTATTGCTTATGTTGAGGCTGCACAATGTGGAGTTCCATCAATTGCTGGAAAGGATGGTGGTGCATCAGATGCAATCCAAAATAATGAAACAGGAATTATTTGTGATGGTAATAATTTAGAAGAAATTTATTCTAGTATAGATTTAATTTTAAAAAATAATTCATATTTGGAAATGGGCAAAAAGGCTAAAGATTACTCAACTAAATTTGAATGGGATAATATAGTTAAAGAATACTTAAAAATTTTGTGATAAGATAAAATTATGATCGAAAAATTTAACGGAATTATTTATTTTATAATTTTTATTGTACATTTTGGTGCATTTGCTTTCTATGCGTTTAGATGCTTATTCACTACTAAAGCTTTTGTTGACCAGTACGGTATGGGAGATGGCGCAGCGATTATGACAAGATTCTTTGGTTCTATATTCGTTGGTTCTATTTTAATGGCAATCTATGTAGGCTTCATCAGGTCTGGAGGATTAGAAAATACATGGGCTTTCTTTAATTTAATTTTTTTACAAAATGCTGCTGCTTTTGTTTTTGCGATTTGGTCTCACAAAAAAGGAAATTTGGGAACAAATGAAAAAACTTCTATTGAAGGAATAATTGCACCTGGAGTGCTTACGGTTTTAAGTGCAGTTCTTTGCTACGGTTTAGCGGACAAAATATATTCTTAATAATTTTTATTAAGAAAATTAAATAAGGATGTAATAGAATGCCCAAAAAAGTTCTTCGACCCAAAAGCCTTGAGTTTCAACCACGCCCAACATTTCCATATTCACCTGGTGCTCGTGGTGGCAATGTGGTGTTTACTGCCGGGCAAGTAGCCTGGGACAAGACAGGTAACTTAATTGGTATAAATGATGTTCGAGCGCAAACTGTCCAGACACTAGCGAATGTGGAAGCTGTACTAAAAGAAGGAGGTGCAGAACTAAGTGACGTTGTTAAGTGTAATGTTTATCTTAAAGATATGAAAGACTTTCAAATAATGAATGAAGAGTTCGCAAAACTCTTTCCTGACAACCCTCCAGCTCGAACTACGGTACAGACACCAATGGCTGAACCTGAGATGTTAGTTGAGATAGAAGCTATAGCTTTTATAGGAGAATAATTAATAAATCTAAATTAAAAGATTAGTAAGTTTTTCTAATACTTTTTGTGCGGTAAGTTTTGATAAATCTGTAACCTGAATTGCTTTAAAATTTTCTCTTTCAATACTAACTTTATAAGCTGTAGTGTGAGATCCAAATAAAGTTAATCCTTTTGAATTTAAATGTGCAGCCATATGAGCTGGGCCTGTATCATTAGCTATTACAAAAGAACTTTCTTTTATTAAAGAAGATAGTTGAGAAATATCTAGTGCTTTTCCATTATCTAATATGCATAAGGCATTAATCTCTTTTGAATCTGCAATTTCATTTGGGCCAGGAGCTACTAGAACTTTATAATCATCTTTATAATGATTTTTTATTTTTTCAATTAGTTCATTGTAGTAAGGCCATTTTTTTTGAGTAAGATGAGGCGAACAGAATGGGAATAAAACAATATATTTTTCTAATTTATATTCTGATTTTATTTTAGAAATATCAGTGCAGCTCCATGAAAAATCAGGAAACATTGTATGTTTGATATTTATTCCTGAGGTTTTCATTTGATGATTAAATCTCTCTAAAACAGATTTTTTATCAAATTCTTCTTTTGTTTTATCATTAGGCAATGTTGTTTCAGAAGATGACCAAACATTTAAATTTGAATTTGGAAATAATATTCTTTTATAAAAAATAGTTCTAGAAGAGTTTTGTAAATCATAAACTTTGGAAATTTTTAGTTTTTTTATTTTTTTCATTAAAGAATAAAGATAAATCAAATTAAATTTTGGTAATCGTTTATCTAGAATAACATCATGAATAAATGGATTCTTTTTAAAAAGGTCGAAATATGGCTTTGTAGTTAATAAATGAATTTGATCATTTTTGTGATATTCATATATATCTTGAATTGCCCCGCTTGCTTGAGCTATATCTCCTAATGAGCCATGTTTAATAATTAAAATATTGGACATATTTTTAACAACTTAACATACTATTAAATTTTATGAATAAAATTCTAGCGGAAGTGTCAGTTGGTGAGCTTTTGGATAAAATTTCAATTTTAGAAATAAAACAAGATAAAATTAAAGACGATAAAAATCTTAAGTTTATTAATGATGAATACAACGTGTTAAAAGAGGAATTAAATAAAAATATAAAAAATGATGATAAATTAAATAATCTTTTTAACTCATTAAAAGAAATAAACGCAAAGCTTTGGGTTATTGAAGATGATAAAAGAATGTGTGAAAAAAATAAAGATTTTGGAGAAAAATTTATAAAACTTTCTAGAGATGTCCATTTCTTGAATGACGAAAGAGCAAAAATTAAATTAGAAATTAATAATCATACAGGTTCAAAAATTAAAGAAATTAAAGAGTATACAAATTATTAATTTAAATCTGTATGCAAGCAACTTTCATTACTAATATCCATACTTTTTTTCTAAAAGTTTAATTACATTGTGGATTATAAAAGTCATTAATAAATATATGCTTCCTGCAACAATAAAAACTTCTACCGGTCTAAAAGTTGTAGATATTATATGTTTCGCTACCCCTGTAAGATCAAGCAAAGTAACAGTGCTGGCTAAAGAAGTTCCTTTTAACATTAATATCATTTCATTCCCGTAAGCTGGCAATGATTGTCTTATAGCTATTGGCAATTTAATTTTGAAAAAGGTATTTATTTTGTTTAGGCCTAGACTTTCTGCAGCTTCAACAAATCCTTTATTAATTGTTTCAAATGCAGATCTAAATATTTCAGAAGAGTAAGCTCCGGTGTTTAAAGTGAAAGCAAGAATTGCACATGAATATGGTTCTTTTAAAAAGACCCAAAGAAAAGATTCTCTTATCCATTCCACCTGACCAAGTCCAAAATATATTATAAAAATTTGAACTAATAATGGAGTTCCTCTAAAAATATATGAATAATAATATGATATAAAAAAAAGTATTTTATTTTTACTTGTT
>CACIML010000026.1 GCA_902587735.1 uncultured Pelagibacteraceae bacterium | reverse complement strand
TGATTATATTAAAAATTATAAATCAATTGAACCAGATAATTATTTAGAATTTGAAAATTTCATTAAAAATATTGTCAATAAAACTGAAAATAATCTTTATATTACTACCGGATTAATTTCTAACAAATTTATTAACTTAATTAAAAATAAGTTTAATAAAATTAGTGAATTTAAATTTGAACTAAATCACAACAATAGAAAAATTCTTTTTTTTGAAAAAACAACTTTTTTAGAACTTGAGGCTTTATTATCAAAATCTCAAATATTAATTTCTTGTCATGGTGCAGCCACTCATGTCGCTGCTTCTTTTAATATTAAAATTATTGATATTCTTGATGACAGCAAAGATCTTTTTTATCAAAAATGGACCAGACATTTTAGAAATTACACAAAAATTGAAAGAGATAATTTTAAGTCTCTTGCTGCTAAAATTATTAATATTTTATAATAAAAAGTTAAACAAGTATTATATTTTAATTTTATTTAACGCATTATTTTTAAATAAATTTGCTTCTTGTATATATCTTCGTACCATCTGCGTTGTTTTATGACCTGTCATGGCCATTATATTTCTTTCCTCAGCTCCAGATTCTGCAGCAGAAGTTGCAAATCCGGATCTTAAACTGTGCCCACCATATTTATTTGGATCTAAGCCAGCTAAAGATGCATATTTTTTTATAATTAATGATACGCTTTTGTCTGATATTTCAAATATTTTGTCTGAGTTAATTTTAGAAAATTCAATCCAATGTTTTAATGATTTAACAGGACAATATATTTTATTATCGAAGTAGGGGATTGCTTTGATCATTCCTTCACCAGACTGATCGGTTTTTGACCTTTTTATAAAAATTTTTACTCCTTCATTTACAAACTCAATATCATCATAATCAATATTGACTATTTCAGATCTTCTAAAACCTCCAGCAAATCCAATTAAAATTATAGCTTTATCTCTAATTTTATTTTTAATTCCCTTAGATTTTTTCATTTCAGGCAACCCGCAATATGTTAAATATTGATCTATAACATCAATTATTAATTTTAAATCTTTGATTAATATAGGTTTTTTAGCCTTTTGATTTGTTCCTTTTGCCCTCTTAATACCATGTAAATTTTCCATAATTATAGGGTGTTTTGTATCCAAATAATGCCCTTTCATCTTATGAATCACACTTATTGAGGCTATTCTTCGCTTTAAAGTACTAAATTTTGAGGTTGACGATAAATGGGTTAAGTATAATGATAATATTTTTGGTTCAGTGGGTATTGAAATCAATCCGTTCTTTATACAAAATGCTGAAAAATCCTTAAAATCTGCTTGATAAGCTCTTAAAGTGTTTGCAGCTTTAGAACTTCTTAAGTTTTTTAATGTTTCTAATTCAAGACTTTTTAAATCAGTTGTAAGCTCATTCATATTATTTTCCGATAACCATTAATTATCGGAAATTATAATATAACTCATTTTTAAAGTCAAGCAAATAAGTTAAAGTTATAAATGCCAAAATATGTGCTGATTGGATTAATTGTAGTGATAACAACATTTGTAATTATGAATTATTGGTCAAAATTTGAAGAAACAACAAAAAATAAAATTATAGCATCCATTTTTGCAATTATAGCAATTGGATTTGTTATACTAATTAGCCTTTTAATTTTTTAATTAAAGTTTTCCCCACTATTCAAGGCTGTGAAAAAGTCAGTAAATACAACAATAAAGTGATACATACAACCAAATGGCTTTGATATAGTGGAAAATGAATTAAGGGGCAACCCTTAACTGGCCGATTGGGGAAAAACCGAGAGGTTCAAGCCCAGGGGGCAGAAAGCTCTACAAAGCAGCGCTAAACATGTGGAGCGGAAGGCATGGCGGTAGCGCATACAACGACGTGCCAAAACTTCTGTTCTTTGCACCGTAAAAAGTGCAAGGAAACAGGGTTTTTTTTAATTTCAATGATACTTAAAGGCACTAAATTTCAAATAAAAGTCTGGAAATATCTTAAAAATATACCTAGAGGTAAAGTAAAGACCTATAAACAGGTCGCTATAGGGATAAATAGACCTAAAGCAGCTCGTGCAGTAGCTAATGCTTGCGCTCAGAATCCTTACGCTCCTAAAGTACCATGTCATAGGGTTATTAGATCAGATGGCACATTAGGTGGTTTTTCAAGTCCAGGAGGCACAAAAACTAAGCAAAAACTCCTAAAAATGGAAGGATATTCACTCTATAAGCATTGATATTATTAACTTTTTGACCATTACTACACTATTTTGTAAGTATTTTTTTATTTCACCCTTCAGTTGTGCTATATAAGTGTAAATCGTAAAATATACCCCTTCTATGACCGTTTAAACGGTATATTCAGTTTCTGCAAACCTCTAGAATCAAAATACATGAAAGTCTATTTTATCTTTAAATAAATATTATTTTTAGGATTATTTTACTTATATTTATAGATTCATCGCTACAATAATTTATCACAATGCTCCTAACCTTCTAGAATCCTTATTTTTATTGATTTTTTTAGCATAATTTTTTTACTCTTTTTTTTAGTATAATTTTTTTCACTTTATGTTAATTCTTTTTTCTTATCTAATGTATTGCTTTAGATAAATTAAATTTATTAATAAATTCAGTAGTTTAGTAAATAAAATTAATTTATTACATTAATATATTAATCTGGTTTATATAAAGCTTCTCTTCTAAAGATGTAAATTCCTGATGAGATAATTACAAACAAACCTAAGAATGTCCAGTTATCAGGAAAATGATTAAAGAAGTAATACCCTATTATAATATTAGTTATTATTTCAAAATAACCAAAAGGAGCTAATTTAGAAGCATCAGCATACTTTAAAGAAAGTATTAGAAACAAATGACCTAGTGATGCAAAAAAACCAAGGGCAAACATCATATACCATTCATAAATTGTTGGCTGAACCCAAACAGAAGGCATTATCATGGACCCTATAATAGCCCCTACTACGCCAGTTAACAAAAGTGTTAAAAGGGGATGATCAGAATTGTGTAATTTTCTAGTTACGATTAGATAAAAAGCATACAAAACTCCAGTTCCTAAAGCTGCTATACTTGCTAAGTTTACTTCTACAAAGCCTGGTCTTATAACAATTAAAGATCCAATAAATCCCGTAATAACAGCTGCCCATCTTCTAAATCCAACCTTCTCACCCAATAAAATAGGTGATAAAATTGTGACAATTAAGGGTGCAATAAAAGCTAAAGTTAATGCTTTTGCCAAAGAAATAACTGATATTGAATAAAAGAATAAAATATTTGCACAAAATAATAATAATCCCCTAATGAATTGTAGTTTCGGTTTTTCAGTCCATTTAAAATTTTTTCTAAAAAAAATAAGCATGATTGGAAGGACTATGATGACAGTAAAAAAATATCTAGACCATGTTATTTGTAAAACTGGTATTGTTGAACTTAAATATTTAGCAAAACCATCCATTATAGGCAACATTACCCATGCAGATAAATTTAGTATTATTGCCTTCATTAAGAAAAATATTTCAAGGCAATGAATACAATAATAGGAACTGTAATTAAAGACATTAAAGTAGATACAACAATCATGCTAGAAATATTATCTACAATTTCTTTTGGTGAATACATGGAGGCAATTAAATAAGTTAGTATAGCACTAGGCATTGAAGCTTGAATTAACAAAACACCCGCAGCAAAACCAGATAAATTAAATACTTTTATTAATGCAAAACCTATAATAGGACCAATGATAACCCTACCAATTGAAGAAATTAAAGCATTCTTAAAAGAAAAAACTTTCAATTGAGTTAAAGCTACGCCCAAAGACATTAAGATCATAACGATCATAGCGTAAGCTAACAACATAACAGTATTAAGAACAAAAGTTGGTGTTTCAATTTCGAAATATAATAAAAGTATTGTGATTAAAATTGCATAAAAAGAGGGACTTTTTATAATGATATTAAAATCAAATTTTTTACTGGCTAAAAATATATTTAGTGTAAAATGCAAAAGAACAACTATAGAAGAAATAGCTGCTGCTACACCCATACCCATGGAGCCATAAGCAAAAAGACAGATTGGAATCCCCATATTGCCTGTATTAGGTAAAAAAAAAGGTGGCAACTCCCTTATATAATCCTTTTTTTGAATTATTAAAAAAATAACTCCTGTTAAAGCAAAACATGTTATTGCAACTAATGAATAAATAAAATATTCAGTAAAAACAGCAAAAGTTACACCTGATGATGTTAAGGCAAATATTACAAGCGCGGGGGTTCCAAAGTTTGCTGAATAGTCTGTTATAAAAGAAGTATCTAAATTAGGGTTTTTCTTACCTATAAAATATCCAATTCCGACTATGAAAAATACTGGAAACAATACTTCGAATAGCTTGATATATATTTCCATTTAAAAAAGTCTTATTAAAATGGGATTTTTAAGTACATTTTTATTTGATTTAAATGATTTTAAACACTTACTTGAATATAGTTCCTTTGATTTATGAGTAATTATAATTATTGATGCAGTTTTTCGTTTACTATCAGGTATCTGTATTAAACGCGCAATTGAAATTTTATATTTAGCAAGCTGTTTAGTAATTTGTGACAAAACACCAGGCTTATCCTTTACTTCAAATCTCATGTATAAAGAATTAAAATTTTGATTTTGATCATAAGAAAAAACTTTTTTTCTCTTACTTGAAGGAATGCCAAATGGAAATTTAATATTACCTCTCAATATAGATAAAAGATCTGACATTAAGGCTGAAGAAGTTGGGCCAGGTCCCGCTCCTTCCCCTTGTAAAACACTTTCACCAACTGGGTCGCCATCAAGAATAACAGCATTCATTACACCATTAACATTAGCAATATATGTATCTTTTTTAACCAAACATGGATGAACTCTTTCAAATAACTTATTATTAATTACTTCAGTAATTCCTAAAAGTTTAATTCTTAAATTTAACTGATTGGCTATATCTATATCTTTAGTTTCTATATCTTCTATTCCTTCCATTAAAACTTTCTTATTAGATATTTTTTTATTAAATGCTAAAGAAGACAATATTCTTATTTTAGCCATTGCGTCATATCCATTTAAGTCTAATTTAGGATTGCTCGGTTCTGCATAACCTAAATTCTGAGCTTTTTTTAAAACACTTTTAAACGAATCTTTTGTTGATTCCATTTCAGTTAAAATATAATTGCAAGTGCCATTTAAAATTCCATAAACTTTTAAAATTTTATTAGTAGCTAATCCTTCCTTTATAGTTCTAAGGACTGGTATGCCTCCACCAACTGCTGCTTCAAATTCTAAATTAACTTTATTTTTTTCAGCTATTGAAGTTAAATAATCGCCATGTTTTGAAATAAGTGCTTTGTTAGCTGTTATTACATGTTTTTTATTTTTTAAAGATCTTTCAACAATTTTTTTTGATATACCATCAGATTTACCAATTAGTTCAATTACTATATTAACATTTGATTTTTTTGTTATATCTAAAGGATTTTTATAAAAAATATTTTTTTTAACTTTAAAATTTCTTTTTTTGTTTAAGTTTTTTGCTGAAATTGCAACTATATTTATATTTGTATTTGTTTTAAGACCAATATCTTTTTTTTTAGATATTATTTCTTTATATAATCGACTACCTATATTTCCAAGTCCAATAATTCCTATGCCAATTTTTTTCATAAATTTAAATATCTATATTTGGGTAACCTTTTTTTTTATCATATTCCTTTAACAAAATCTTAAACTCTTCATATGTAACATTCATGTCAAAATTTGTGGTATTTTTATTTAAATTTTTTGATCCACATGCTGTAAGAAATATTAAAAAAAATATTTTTTTCACTTTAAACCTTCTGATTCTTTAAAATTAAACCTAATATTCATATTTTGAATAGCCTGACCTGATCCACCTTTAATTAAATTGTCAATTACTGATAAAATCACATACTTATTTTTATATCTTGTTTTGCAGACAGATATATAACATTTATTAGTATTTATGACGTCATTTGTACTAATCAATGAATTCTTTTTTAAAACTTTTACAAATATTTTATTTTTATAATATTTACTTAAATGATTATGAATCTCTTTAAAAGATATTTTATTTTTTGTTTCAACATATATCGTAGTTAAGATTCCTCTAAACATTGGAGTTAAATGTGGAGTAAAAATAAAATTATATTTACTTTTAGTAACTCTACTTATCTCTTGGTCGATTTCTGAATTATGTCTATGAAATCCAACACCGTAAGCACTTAGAGAATCATATAAATTTTTTTTAGCATATTTTTTGTGAACCCCTCTTCCGGCACCAGAATATCCAGACTTTGAATCTATTATTATGTTTTGTTGATTGATTATTTTTTTTTTAATTAATGGTATTAATGGCAATAGTATAGAAGTCGGATAACATCCAGGACATGAAATAATATTGAATTTTTTAATTTTGTTTAAGTTTAATTCGGGTAATGCATAAATGCTATTTTTGATATTAGTCACAGCTTTGTGTTTTTGTTTGTACCATTTAAGATAATTTTTTATGTTTTCTAATCTAAAATCTGCAGCTAAATCAATTAAAACATTTTTTTTTAACAAATATTTAGAAATAACTTGAGCTTCGCCATTTGGCAAAGCAGTAAAAATTAAATCAACACTTTTTAATAAAGATTTATTAAATTTTATTATATTTGGTAAACTTTTTGAGTTAAATGATTTATCAAAATAAGAAATTTTTTTACCCACAGAACTCTTTCCACAAAGATATTTAATGGAAACTTTTTTGTGTTTAGATAATAATTTGATTAATTGAATACCAATATAACCTGTAGATCCAGCAATTAATACGTTTAGCTTATGCATTATATATTATAACAGTTAAAAGTTAAAAAAGAATTATCTTTTAGAAAACTGATAGCTTCTTCTAGCTTTCATGCGACCGTATTTCTTTCTTTCTACGGTTCTAGAATCTCGTGTGGTAAGTTTTTCTTTTTTTAAAGTAGATTTAAGTTCTGAATTAAATTGTATTAAAGCTTTTGAGATTCCATGTACCATAGCACCTACTTGACCAGTATGACCACCACCCTTAACATTGCATCTAACATCATAACTTGAAGTTTGATTTATAATTTCAAAAGGTCTTAATAATTGCATTTTGTGGTTATCTCGTAAAAAATATTCATCATAGTTTTTTCCATTAACATAAATTTTACCAGAACCTTTTTTTAACCAAATTTTTGCAATTGAAGTTTTTCTTCTACCAGTAGCATATTTGCTATCTTTAAAATCTAAATTTAATTTAGAATTTTTCTTATCTGAATATTGAGTAGATTCCATACTAATTTCTAATTAAATTTTTATTATTTAATTTTGATAAATCAATAGTTTTAGGATTTTGTGCAGAATGAGGGTGATTTTCTCCTGAATAAATTTTTAATTTAGTAAGTTGTTTTTTTCCAAGAGGTCCTCCTGGCAACATTCGTTTAACAGCTAATTTTAAACTTTCAGCAGGTTTTTTTTCGTAAAGTTTTTCTGGAGTTGTTTCTTTTATTCCTCCTGGATAACCAGTATGCTTGTAATATTTTTTATTTTGAAATTTTTTTCCTGTAAATTTTATTTTTTCAATATTTTTTACAACTACAAAATCTCCATGATCCATGTGTGGGGTAAATGTATTCTTATTTTTTCCTCTAATAATCTTTGATACAATTGTTGCTAATCTACCAACAACAGCATTTTTTGCATCTATCTCAAACCATGAGCTTGTAACTTCAGATTTTTTAACAAATTTAGTCATAAGAATGCGCATAAATACTTATATTTATGAACAAAGTCAATTTTTTTGCTACTTATTTGAATAAATTTTTAAGCTTGATAAACTATGGACTAAAAAAGGAGATAATTAATGACAAAAACAACAAAAAATCCAGAAACTATAGCTTTACATGGTGGTGATTACAGAAGTGACCCAGCAACAACAGCTGTTGCTGTACCTGTGTACAGAACAACATCGTATCAATTTAATAACGCAGAACATGCTGCAAATTTATTTGCTCTAAAGGAATTTGGAAACATATATACAAGAATAATGAATCCAACCAATGATGTTTTGGAAAAACGAGTTGCAGCAATTGAAAATGGTTTAGCTTGTGTTACTGTCGGATCGGGTCAAGCTGCTTCAACATTTGCAATAGTAAATTTATGTCAGTCTGGGGACAATTTTATTAGTTCAACTGATTTATATGGAGGAACAGTTAATTTGTTTACGCATACCTTAAAAAAATTAGGTATTGAATGTAGATATGCAGATCCATCAGACCCTAAAAATTTTGAAAAACTTATTGATGATAAAACTAGAGCTTTTTATGCAGAAACTTTACCAAATCCATATTTAAGAGTTTTTCCAATTAAGGAAGTAGCAGATATAGGAAGAAAACATAATATTCCTTTAATAATGGATAATACTGCTGCACCAATTATTTGTAAACCAATTGATCATGGAGCTGCTGTAGTTGTTCATTCTTTAACAAAATTTATTGGAGGACATGGAACTGTTATTGGTGGATGTTTGGTTGATGGTGGAAATTTTGATTGGACAGCTAATCCAAAAAGGCAACCTTTATTTAACGAACCTGACGCTAGTTACGGTGGTGCTGTATGGGGAGAAGTAGTACCTCAATTAACAGGTGCAAATGTAGCTTTTGCTGTTAGAGCAAGAGTTTGTTTATTAAGAGATTTAGGTGCACCCTTAGCTCCTGATAATGCTTGGGGTATTATTCAAGGTTTAGAAACTGCTCCATTAAGAATGAAACAACATTGTTTAAACGCAACCAAAGTTGTTGACTTTTTAACTAAACATAAAAATGTAGATAGAGTAATATACCCTACCCTTCATAAAGGTGAGTTAGGCGATAGAGCAAAAAGATACTTTAAAGGTGGGAATGGTGCTTTAGTAGGTGTAGAGGTTAAAGGTGGTGTTGAGGCTGGTAAAAAATTTATTGAAGCATTAAAAATGTTTTACCATGTTGCTAATATCGGTGATGCTAGAAGTTTAGCAATTCATCCTGCAACAACTACTCATAGTCAATTAACTGAAGAAGAATTATTAGCTGCTGGAGTAACGCCAGGTTATGTAAGATTATCAATTGGAATAGAACATCCTGATGATATTATTGCTGATTTAGATCAAGCATTAACTGCTTCTGGAAAACCAAGTTTAAAAGCTGTTAGTTAGTATTAGAATTCAAATAAAGAAAATAAATACTTGCACTAACTAAAAATATTGAATTAATTTGGTGCGCGGACGATAAAACAATCTGTGCACCATATAATAAAGTAAAAATTCCCAAAATTATTTGTAAAAATAACAAAATACCTAATAAATTAACTATATAGAAAAAATTTATTAATTTTTTTTTATAAATATTGATTAAAATAATTATATAAAATAATAAAATAAAATAAGCTAAGTTTCTATGCATGAACTGAACTAATGAAGGATCGCTAAAAGCTCTTAAATTAAACAAATTACCAATTTCATTATCATCAGGAAAATATGATGAATTCATCAAAGGCCAAGAGTTATATATTTTTCCTGCATCCATACCTGATACAAATGCACCAATTAAAATTTGGATGAATATTAACAACAAAAAAATTTTAGGAAGTAATGAATTAATTTTTTCATTAAATGATATAATTTTTTTGAGTTTTAAATAATTCCAAAATATTAATGATAAAATTATAAAAGCTAGAATTAAATGTACAGAAAGTCTAAAATGACTAACATCAACTCTATCTACCAGGCCACTAGACACCATATACCAGCCAATAACTCCTTGAATACAAATAAGAATAAAGATCAAATGCAAATTTGCTAATTTTTTAAATCCAACTTTAAAAGAAAATAGAATAAGTGGAATTAAAAAAGATAATCCAATCAACCTACCTAAAAATCTGTGTACCCACTCCCACCAAAAAATCACCTTAAAATCTTCTAGTGTCATTGAATAATTTTGAATTTTATATTCAGGAATTTCCTTATATAAATTAAAATAATTATGCCAATTTGCATCATTTAATGGTGGTAAAAAGCCTGAAAACAAATTCCATTGAGTTATTGATAAACCAGAGTCAGTCAATCTTGTTAATCCGCCTACAATAATCATGATTGAAATAATCCAGAACATCACAATCAGCCAGAATGAAATATATTT
>CACIML010000025.1 GCA_902587735.1 uncultured Pelagibacteraceae bacterium | reverse complement strand
CTGATGAACATGGGCAAAAAATTCAAAGATCTGCAGAAAAAAAAGGTATGGACCCATTATCTTTTTGTGATGAAATCAGCAAAACCTTTAAAGATTTGTCAAAAACATTAAATTTATCAAATAATGATTTTATAAGGACTACGGAGAAAAGACATGCAAAATCAGTTCAGCATTTATGGAATATATTAGAAAACAAAAAAGAAATTTATCTATCAAAGTATTCTGGTTGGTATTCTGTATCAGACGAAGCTTTTTATTTGGATGATGAAATTGAGGAAATTGATAATAAAAAGATAGCTAAAAGTTCTGGATCTGCAGTAGAATGGGTTGAAGAAGAATCTTACTTTTTCAAACTATCAAAGTGGCAGGATAAATTATTAAAATTTTATTCAGAAAATCCAAATTTTATATTACCGACATCGAGAAAAAATGAAGTTGTCAGTTTTGTTAAAGGTGGTCTAAATGATTTATCTGTAAGTAGAAAATCTTTTTCATGGGGAATTAAAGTTCCATCTAATAATGAACATATTATTTATGTTTGGCTAGATGCTTTAACTAATTATATTAGCGCGTTAAATTATCCAAATGAAAATGATAAACTTTATAAAGATTTTTGGCCTGCAACACTTCATTTGATTGGAAAAGATATATTAAGATTTCATGCTGTTTATTGGCCAGCTTTTTTGTTAGCAGCTGATATTTCTCCACCAAAAAGAATATATGGACATGGTTGGATTTTATCTGGAGAAGAAAAAATGTCTAAATCAAAAGGAAACATATTAGACCCTATTGAAATAATTGATAAGTATGGTTTAGACTCTTTAAGATACTATCTTGCAAAAGAAGTTTCTTTTGGAAATGATGGAAGTATATCACAAGCAAAACTTGAGAGTTGCATTAATAGTGATTTAGCAAATAATTATGGCAATTATTGTCAAAGAGTTATTTCATTTAATGAAAAAAATTTTAATTTACTGATCCCTGAAAAAGATTCTTTTTCAAAAGAAGATCTAGATCTTTTAAATAGATTTACAAATAATTTTGATAACTTAACAAACTTTATGGATAATCAAGATTTAAATTCATATATGAATTTTATTGTTGAAAATCTTTTTGCTGCTAATAAATATTTTAATGATGAAGCTCCTTGGAATAAAAAATCTAACATCAAAAGATTAAGCACCATTGTTTATGTTGCATTAGAAGTAATAAGAAAAATTTCTATCATGTTGTATCCAATAATACCCGCAACATCATTAAAGGTACTAAAAATTTTTAACATTGAAGAAAATGATATTAAATTTAATACTATTAAAAATCACGACAAACTAATATCTAACGACAAGATTAATAAAATTGACATCTTGTTTAAGAAAATACATAGTAAAAATGATTGATTCTCATTGCCATTTAGATCATGAGCCTTTGTTTGATAATTTACATGAAGTTATTAATAGAGCTAAGGGTGTTGGAGTAAAAAAATTATTAACAATTTGCACGTCAGATTTAAGTTTTATAAATATTCAAAAAATTTTAGATATAGATGAAATTATTTATGGAACCTATGGCATACATCCACATGAAGCTAAAAATTATCAAGTTACAAAAAATGATATAATAAAAAACATTTTAAAACATCCTAAGATAATTGGAATAGGAGAAACTGGTTTGGATTTTTATTATAATCATAGCCAAAAAGATGAACAAATTGAAAGTTTTAAAAACCATATTGAAGCATCTATAGAAGCTAATCTTCCGATTATTGTTCATTCAAGAAATGCTGAAGCTGAAACTTTTGAGATACTTAATGAATATAAAGAAAATAAACCTAAAATTTTAATGCATTGTTTTACAGGTTCATATGCTTTTTTTCAAAATATGCAAAAACTTAATTCTTACTTTTCTGCAAGTGGCATAATAACATTCAAAAATAGTTATGATCTGCAAAAAACTTTTTCAAAAATACCAAATGATAGAATTTTAGTAGAAACTGATAGTCCGTTTCTTGCTCCAATACCAATGCGTGGTAAAAAAAATGAACCAAGCTTTATAAAATACACAATAAATAAACTTGCTGAACTAAAAAATGTAAATGTAAATGAAATGATAAATCTTACATCAAAAAATTTTGAAAATTTATTTTTAGTTAATGAAAATTAAATTTATTATTTTAGGATGTGGATCATCACTAGGCGTGCCAAGAGCTGATGGTAACTGGGGAAAATGTAACCCAAATGTAAAAAAAAACTATAGAACTAGATGTTCAGCATTAATTAAAAGTAATTTTAAAAATGTTTTAATTGATACGTCACCAGATCTTCGACATCAATTAATTAAAAACAATATATCTAATATTGACAATGTCCTCTTTTCACATTTACATGGTGATCAAGTTCATGGAATAAATGATCTAAGAGTTTTTTCATTAAAAAATAAAAAAAAGATTAATGTTTATGCAGATAAGAGAACAGGTAAATACATAAAAGATACTTTTTCTTATTGTTTTAATGATAGACCTGGTTATCCAGCAATTTTAAAATTAAATAAATTAAAAAAAAATTTTTCTTTTTTAGATAAAGATAATTTTATATCAATTAATTCTATACCCGTCCAACATGGTAATATTAAATCTCAATCTTTTATAATTAATAATAAATGTGCTTATGTGAGTGATGCTAATAAAATTTACGATAAAGATATAAAATTTTTTAAGAATCTTAAATTTTTTATTATTGATTGTCTAAGAATTAACAAACATCCTTCGCACTACAATTTAAATGAAGTAATTCAACTGACAAAAATTATCAAGCCAAAAAAAACTATACTTACTAATTTACATTCTGATTTAGATTATAATTACTTGCTAAAAATTTTACCTAAAAATATTGTTCCAGCTTATGACGGTATGTCATTTTATATTCAGTAATTTTTCTATTTCATTTGTGATTTTTTTTGACATCGGGTTTGTAATTGAAGAGTAAGTTTTCTCTATTTTTCCTTCTTTATTTATTAAGATTTTATAAAAATTCCATTTAGGTGAAGCTTTTTTCCCATAGTTATCTAAAGCCCATTTGTATATAGGGTTAATATTTTCTCCTTTTACGTCAATTTTTGTTGTTAAAGGGAAATTAATATTAAAATTTACTTCACAAAAATTTTTGATTTGACTATTTGAACCTGGTTCTTGTGAACCAAACTGATTTGAAGGAAGACCTATAACTACTAATCCTTTGTTTTTATATTTATCCCACAATTTTTGTAAATCTTCATATTGACTTGTAAAACCACATTGACTTGCAACATTTACTAATAATATTATTTTATTTTTATATGTTAAAAAGTTTATTTTTTCCCCAGTAATGGACTCAATTTCAAAATCGTAAATTAGTTTTTCATACTTGGCTAAAGTTTTATTAGAAAATGAAAACATTAAAGTAATTAATAATATTAATAAAACATATGACTTATTTAGTGAAGTCATTTTTTTGAAACTATCAGTAACAAAAAATATCCTACTAATGTTGATAATAATGATCCCGTTAAAACTCCGATTTTAACACCATCCATGTATTGATAGTTTTCAACAAAAGCTAAATTTCCAATAAATAAACTCATGGTAAATCCTATTCCAGTAAGTATTCCTACTCCATATATACTTGCCCAGTTTGAATTATTTGGCATTTGAGCTATTTTTAATTTAATTGCAACTATTGAAAAAAGAAAAACTCCTACCTGTTTTCCCACAAAAAGTCCAAGCAAGATTCCTAAAGGAACGGGTAATAATAAAGATCTTAAATTAACTCCATCTAATGATACACCAGCATTTGCTAAAGCAAATAAAGGCATTATACCGAAAGCTACATAAGGACTAATATTATGTTCTAATTTAATTAATAAAGAAAAATCATTTTTTTTTCTTCTATGAGGTATTATAGTGGCTAAAAGAACACCTGATATTGTTGCGTGAACTCCAGATTCATGTGTAAAGAACCATAAAATTAAACCTAGTAATAAATAGGGAAGAAATTTTTTAATATTTAATTTATTTAAAATTAATAAAGCAATAAAAACTAATAATAATAATGCAAGGTATAATATATTTAAATCACTAGTATAAAAAAAAGCTATAATAACTATAGCTCCTAGGTCATCAATAATTGCTAACGCTGTTAAAAAAATCTTAAGAGATAAAGGTACCCTAGTACCAAGCAATGATAATACACCTAAAGAAAAGGCAATATCTGTAGCTGATGGAATCGCCCAACCATTTAAAGTTTCAGGGTTTTCTAAATTAATATAAATATATATTAAAGCAGGGACTAGCATACCACCTATTGCAGCAATTATTGGCAATAGTGCTTGTTTACGATTAGATAATTCACCTTGTATAAATTCTCTTTTAATTTCCAAAGTTACAAAAAAGAAAAAAGCAGCCATTAATGCATCATTAATCCAATGAAGAATATTCATTTTAATGCCAATATTATTTACTCCTAAAAAAAGATAAGTTTCGAGTATTTCGAAATATAAAGATGAATAGTCAGAGTTGCTTATAATTAAAGCTATTATTGCGCATGCTAATAAAAGCAAACCACTTGCTGCTTCTAGTTTAAAAAACCATTTAAATGGAGCTGACAAATATCTAATCATAAATTAATTAAAGCAAATCTTTAATAAACAATGTAATATCTTTTAACGTTTCATATAAATTTTCAAGAATAAATTCAATATCTGGTATAATGAAACTGATTGGTTTTTTAAAAGTATCTAGTAAAATAATTAGTGCAGCAATAGAAATTATAAATACTAAAATAAAATTTAAATAACTTAATTTATTATTTTTTGCATTACTATAGGAGTGTTTTCTTTTAATTTTTCTAGAAGAATCAATGTCATTTAATTTATTAATATTATTACTTTTATTAATTGTTGTTTTAACTTTATCTTCATGATCTTCTTGAGGTTCTAAAATTAGTTTACTTTTTTCTGATATTTTTTTTTTATAAAACCATTTATAGTGACAAGAACTGCACTGCAAGAGTCTACCTTCGTTAGGTATAAGATTGGAATCAATTTCAAAGTTTTTAAGGCATTGACCACAGGAAATAATCATAATTTCTTATATAATAATTTCTTCAAAAAATCGCGAGTTTTTGATGCTCTTTAAGCTTTGAAAATATGAATATCTGCTGTATTAGTACAACAATCGGGGCGTAGCGCAGCCTGGTAGCGCATCTGGTTTGGGACCAGAGGGTCGCAGGTTCAAATCCTGCCGCCCCGACCAATTTTTATGAAAAAAGCAAAAATTTATATTCCTACTAAAAATGCAATGCAATCTGGTTTAGGAAAAGCTGATAAATGGATCATTGAATTTAATACAAAAAATACAGGTATAAATCCATTAATGGGCTGGGAAAGTTCAACAGATACTTTGTCAGAGTTAAAACTTGAATTTTCATCAAAAGAGTTAGCAATTGATTATGCTAATAAAAACAAAATTGAATTTGAAGTTGTTGAACCACAGAAAAGAAAAATTATTAAAAAATCATACGCAGATAATTTTAATAAATAAATGTTTAAATTTTTTACACAAACAAGATGGTTCTTATGGGCTTGGGTAGGCTCATTTGTTATTCTTTCATCTTTATGGATGCAAGTAAAAATTGATGTCAAGATAAATGAGTGGTTTGGGCAGTTTTATGATATGATACAAAAAGCACTAAGTGCTCCAAACTCAATTACAATTGAAGAGTATTGGGCAAGTTTACTATCTTTTATAACTTTAGCTGGTATTTATGTTGCAGTATATGTTGTCATAAAATATTTTACATCTCATTTTTTATTTAGGTGGCGTACAGCAATGGTTGAGTGGTACCATAGTGTTTACGATAAAGCCCGTAAAATTGAAGGTGCAGCGCAAAGAGTTCAGGAAGATACAATCAAATTTTCACGCATTATGGAGTCATTAGGAACTAGTTTAATCGAGGCCATAATGTTGCTTGTTGAATTTACTCCAATACTAATTGGATTAAGTATTGGTATACCAATTTTCTTTTTTGGTGAATGGGATTATGGTTTGGTAGTAGGAGCTTTAATCTGGACAATTGGAGGTACTTTATTTCTTATAGGTTTAGGCCTTATACTTAGACTAGTTGGAGTCGAATATGATTTACAAAAACAAGAAGCTGCTTATAGAAAAATACTGGTTATAGCCGAGGATGATGAAACAGTACGTCCAAAAAGCTTAGAAGAACTATTTAATGATGTACGGAAAATTCATTTCCTTAGTTATATAAGATATTTATATTTTGATATAGGTCGTATTGCATATTTACAAGCTAATGTATTATCAGCATATGTTTTTTTAGCACCAGCAATAGTTGCGGGTGTAGTTACTCTTGGCGTAATGCAACAAATAATTAGAGCTTTTAGTAAAGTTGAAGGTTCAATGCAATATATTCTAAAATCTTGGCCAATTATTATTGAATTGGCAAGTGTCTACAAACGTTTAAGAGAATTTGAATCAAAACTAAAATTAGCTGAAGAAACTTCTACAATTGGAACAAAATAATTTATGAATTTAGGTAAAGAATTTTTAGATAAAATAATTGACGTAACATCGAAAGCTGCAATATCTTGTTATCCTCATTTAGGTAAAAAAAATAAAATTTTGGTAGATAAAGCAGCCACAGACGAAATGAGAAAAAATCTCAATAAATTAGACATTGATGCAAAGATAGTAATAGGTGAAGGTGAACTAGATGAAGCGCCGATGCTTTATATTGGTGAGAAATTAGGTACAGGAAAAGGCCCAAGCATAGATATTGCTGTTGATCCTTTAGAAGGGACAAATTTTGCGGCAAAAAATTTACCCGGAGCGCTATCAGTAATGACTATCGCTTCACGTGGAAATTTATTTAATGCTCCAGAAACTTATATGGATAAATTAGCCGTTGGCAAAGATGTACCGTTTGATGCTACAGATTTAGATTTTCCTATTGAAAAAAATATTAAAAATATTGCAGAATCAAAAAATAAAGATCTAACTGAAATAACTGCTTGCTTACTTGATAGGCCAAGACATAAAGAAATAATTGATAAATTAAAAAAATTAAAAGTAAATTTAAAATTATTAACTGATGGTGATGTATCTGGAGCTTTACTGGTTACAAATGAAAAATATAAAGTTGATATATTTTTGGGTATAGGTGGTGGACCCGAAGGAGTTCTGGCTGCATCTGCTTTAGATTCATTTAATTGTAAATTTCAAGGTAGATTTTTATTTAAAACAGCTGATGATATTTCTAGAGCAAATAAAATGGGCATAATTGAATTAAATAAAAAATATGACTTGAATGAAATAGTTAAAGGAGATTCGATTTTTTGTGCTACAGGTATTACATCGGGAGATCTAGTTAATGGTGTTAAATTAGAAAATGGAAAATTTATTACAGAAACTTTAGTTACTCATAAAAGCACAAATACAAAAAAAATTTATTTAAAAAAAAAAATAAAATAAAATAAATTAACAGCAATAAAAGACTATATAATTTGTAGTATTAACCTTGATAAATAATAGATTTTACAATAAAAGATGCAGGAATAGGTCCCTTCGTCTATCGGTTAGGACACGTGGTTTTCATCCTCGAAAGAGGGGTTCGATTCCCCTAGGGACCGCCATTAATTAAGCTCAAATGTCTTACTACGTATATATGCTAAAAAATATTAGTAATAACAAAAAAAAGACATATGTTGGATATACACATAATCTAGAAAAAAGACTTAAAAAACATAATTCAAACAAAGGTGCAAAATCTACAAAAGGATATAAATGGGAGTTAATATTTAAAAAAAAATTTTTATCAAAATCAAATGCTATGAGTTATGAATATAAGTTGAAAAAAGATAGAAAAAAAAGATCAAGTATATTAAAAGATTTTTACAATTAATTTTATGCTTAAAATTGCAACTATACTACCATATAAAGAAAATTATACTTTTAGTAAGGCAGCTGCTGCATCATTATGGGTATGTGATTTCTTTAAACATTCTACATTAAAAAAAAATAATTACATATTTGGATCAACTGATGCAAAGGATTATTTATCTAATAATTATATAAATATAAAAATTAAAAATTTAAGATCAAAATTAACTAGTACTACTAATCAATATTGTAATGAATTAATTAAAAAAATTGATGGAAAAAATTTTAATATAATTGAAATTCATAATAGACCACTTGTGTTCAATTTATTAAAAAAAAAAATAAATTCAAATTTCATTATTTATTTTCACAATGATCCTCTATCTATGAAAGGATCAAAAAGTGCACAAGAAAGAATTAATTTATTAAATAAAGTTGAAAAAATTATCTTCGTAAGTGAATGGGTTCAAAAAAGATTTTTTATTGATTTGGATCAAAGATTAATAAATAAAACAGAAGTTGTTTATCCAAGTATATACAAACAGAACAAATTGTTAAAAAAAGATAAAAAAATAGTTTTTGTAGGTAAACTTAATCCATCAAAAGGTTATGATATTTATAGAGATGCAATAATTAAAATTTTAAATGAGTTTAACGAGTGGAAAGCTTATTCTATTGGTGATGAGAGCCGAAACAAACCAGTAATAAATCACAAAAATCATATTGAATTGGGTTATTTGTCACATAAAGATGTTTTAAATTTTTTAAGCAAAACTGAAATAGCAGTTGTACCATCTAGATGGGAAGAGCCATTTGGGAGAACTGCACTTGAAGCATCATCTAGAGGATGTGCAACAATAATTTCAAATAGGGGAGGATTGCCTGAAACTTCTGATCATTGCATTGTATTAAAAACATTGGATTATAAAAATTTATATAATGAAATTAAAAAATTAATAACTTTACCTAATATTAGAAAAGATTTTCAAAGGAAAGGGTTTTCAAATGTAAAACATATTACTAAAGATAACTCTTCACTTATTGACGATATAAGAAAGTCTTTATTCATTAATTATAAATTAAACTTTATAAAAAATAAATTAAAAATTGTTAATATTTATAATTTAGGACAAAAATTAAATCATAGACTTTATAACATTTCCGTTGGTAAAAAATTTACTAATGGTTTTATTAGAAATGGCCATGATGTATTAGAAATAAGTGATAGAGATTTTATTAAGCAAAACAGACAACTTTCCTTAAGTAGCTCCACCTCTAGATTTCAAGAATATTTGGTTGAAACTTTTAAAAACTATAATCCTAATATGCTTTTTTTCGGGCATACGAACAATATTAATCTTGAAACAATTGCAGAGATTAAAAATTTAAATAAAAATATTGTGATTTCGCAATGGAATGAAGATCCGATAATGAAGAGCCTTAAAGACTCAAGGTCAAATATAGATAAAATCTCATTCTATGGAAATTTAGTTGATCACAACTTTATTACAACTCATCCATCAGTATTTCTTAAACAAAATAAAAAAATAAATAATTTACATTTTATGTTTATACCTGTTGATAAAAATATTGAATGTTTTGATGTTTTTAATTTAAAACCAAGAAAAGATATATTTTATGCGATGAGTCACGGTGTAAATAGAGCAACACTTAAAAAAGGTAAAAGTGATAGCAGAATATACTTTCTTAATTCGTTAATTAAAAAAATTAATGGAGTTAATTACGATTTTTATGGATTTGAAAATAAAGAACCTATCTGGGGTGATGAATTTTATAATGCTTTGACAAATTCAAAAATGGGTTTAAATTTAAGCAGGGGACTACCTACTAAGCATTATTCAAGCAATAGAATAGCTTCACTAATGGGTAATGGTTTACTTACTTTTATAGATAAAAAAACTTATTTAGATGATTTTTTTAATAAAAAAGAAATTGTTTTTTATGATAACTTAGATGATCTGGCTAAAAAAATTTTGTACTATAATAAAAACGATAAAATTAGAAAAAAAATTTCATATAATGGTAAAAAAAAATATTTTAAATTATTTAATGAAAAAAGAATTTCAAAATACATTATTGATAGTTCTTTAAGTAAAAAAACTTCATTATTTTAAAAAGATAAATTAAAAATTAAATGAAAGTATGAATCCAACTATTAAAAAAGTTCATGATAAATAATAAATATTTGTTTATCAGAACTGACAGGATTGGTGACTTTTTGTTAAGTGCTATATTGATTAAATCAATTAAAAGGTCAGATAAAAATTCAATAATTACAGTAATTGCATCTAAAAAAAATTATAATTATATTAAAAAATTCTCTTATATTGATGAAGTAATAAAATATCCAGAAAACTTGTTTGAAAAATTTTCTTTATATTTAAATTTTTTTTTAAAAAAATATTATATGGTTGTGGCATTAGATGGAAAAAAACGTTCTATTTTTTTATGCATTATTATAAATTCAAAAATTAAAATTTTATGTACTTATAAAAAGTTTTATAAAATTATT
>CACIML010000024.1 GCA_902587735.1 uncultured Pelagibacteraceae bacterium | reverse complement strand
AAAATAATTTACAAATAAAAAAAAATAAATATTTGACATAACTAATTAAAAAAAATAAAAATTAGTAACTAACGAATCACTTTGATTCGTAACAAAAACAGGGAGCTAAAGATGGCTAAAAGAAGAAAAAAAGCTAAAAAGAAAGCTAAGAAAAAAGCTAAAAAAAGAAGAAGAAGAAGATAATTAAATATTCTTTTTTTAAAAAAAGAACGCTTCTTATAAAGTATTTTATAGGGAGCGTTTTTTTATTCTGGTGCTACGATAGGTTCCTCAGTTTTTATTTCCACCTTAGGAGTTTGAATTTCTAAGTTTCGTTTAAGAGCTTTGTCTAATTTTTTTTTGGTGTCTTCTAAAGATATATTCATAACTATTTGAAATTCTGATAATATTCTTTCATATGCTTTTTCAAAAAGTTGTCTTTCACTATATGATTGGTCTACCATTATATCATCACCCTTATTTAGATCTCTAACAACTTCTGCTAAATCATAAATTTTTCCAGAAGTTATTTTTTGTTCATATTCTTGCGCTCTTCTACTCCACATTGATCTTTTAATCTTTGGTTTACTTTTTAATATAGATATAGATTTATTTATTTGATTAATTGTAGCCAAAGGTCTTAAATGAGATTGTTTATTAATTGGAAGTAAACCTATAGCTTTATCTTTTTCAAATTTAATATCATAACATTGAACTTCGATTCCTCCGATGGTTTTTGCACTTATCGATAAAATTTGCCCAACACCATGTTTTGGATATACTATATAATCTTTAGGTTTATATTCTTTTTTTTCAGTTTCTTGTTTTTTTATTTTTTTTATTTCTGGCTTTAGTTCGTTAGTTTTAGGAATCCTTAAGCTATCAGCTTTATTATCTTCCTTGGTTTTTTTTTCATTTTTAGATGGAGTTTTACTTTTTAGTTTTTTAATTTTTTTAACTTTAGAAGTCCTAAATTTTTTAGAAACTTTCTTCTTCTTTTTTTTCTTCTTTTTAAATGTTTTCTTTAAAATATTTTTCAAATTTATTTTTTTCATTTTCGTGTTTTTTACTATCTTTTGGTGGATCTTTTTTTTTGGTTATATTGGGCCAAATTTCTGAATATTTTGTATTTAATTCTAACCATTTCTCATTACCATCTTCAGTGTCTGCAACTATAGCGTCTATTGGACATTCAGGTTCACAAACGCCACAATCTATACACTCATCAGGTTTAATTACAAGCATATTTTTTCCTTCGTAAAAACAATCAACAGGGCAAACTTCCACGCAATCTGTCAATTTACATTTAATACATTTATCATTAACTATATAAGTCATTTAGCAAATTTAACTTTTATTTTTTCTTTTATATCACCTACGGTTTTATTATCTAAATATAACAAACCGGATAGTCTTCTCATTAAATTAGACTCGTAGATATCTTCTTCTTTGTTAGAATAAATAATAGTCCAAAGAGTTTCAGTAATTTTAATTTTGAATTTACTATCAGCATTTTTAATTTCTTTTGTAAAATCTAGTATTTGATTTGATTTTTTCTCATTTGCTTCAGCAGTTAGCATAATTTGATCCGCTTTAGATTCTTTTACTCCTAGTTGAATAAGAGTTTTTTTTATAATTTTTTTTTCATTATCAGTATAGTTTTCGTCAATTTTTGCCGCATGAATAAGTAATGACGCAGTTTTGGTCAACAACTCTTCGTTTTTTTTACTGTAATCTTTCGAATCATTGTTTTTGAAAAATTTGAACATTATTTAAATTTAATATTTTTTAATATCTTAAAAGGATTGTCAGCTTCATTAATTTTTTTAATAGTTTTTCTAATTTTTTGTTTAGTTGGAGCATATTTGAAGTAAAGTTCATTATTTTCTTCAAATGTATTATAACTCATTTTTTTTATCAATTTAATAAAATTATTTTTACTGCAGCCAAGTAAATTTAACATTTCAGGAACTAATTTTATTTTTGCTTTACTGTCTGGATTTGTGTTTATTATTTGTACAAATAATCTTTCTAAAATATCTATTCTAACAAAATATTTATCAAAATTCTCAAACCCACACAAAAGCATAAAATTTCTATTTTTATAATCTTTATTCTCTAAAAAATTTAAACCAAAAGTTGGAGGTTTTAGATTAAATGATTTTTGATGATAATTTTTCCAAAGTAAAATTCTTAATGAAACTGATTCTGGTTTTAATAATTTAAAGAGAAAAACATGATATCTGCCAAATTTTACTCCTAATTTTCTTAAAATTTTTCTTTCATCTTGACCAAGTTTTTTTAGATATTCTGAAACTTTATCTCTTTTTAACACACCATTGTTTTCATACAATTGATAGGCTAAAGCTCTAACAGAAGAGTTGCTTTCTTTTAAACTTCTAAGTTCAATTAAGCTTTTCAATATAAAATTAATTTTTTCTTTAAGCCATTTTTCCAAATGTTTTAAGAGTTTTTTTTGTTCATCTATTTCAACAATATCATCAATAATTAAAGACAGTTCAGGATCTAGATAATCTTTTCCTCGTAACAATTTTGCAATTGGGAATTTTCCCCAGTAAATTTTAAAATCATCTTTTAACTCAAGTAAACTATATTCAATAATTTGTTTAATTCTTTTGTTTAATTCCGGACCAATATTTTGTCTTGCGGCTTTTTTTAGTGATTTTATATCAGTGTCAAGTGTATCAACTTTTAAATCTAACTCCAATTTTAAACCTTTTAATTTTCCAATAAATTGATTGTTTATTATAACTTTATTATCCTCCACAATTTCTGTTTTAAAATTCATATCTTGTTTTAATCCTCTAGCCAAAATGCTTGCTCTTTTATCAATAAAACTTTTTGTAAGTTCTTCATGTAATCTATCTGATAATTTATCTTCTAATAATTTTGTTCTTTCGATCCAATAATCCTGGTTTTCAACCCAGTTAACTTTATTAGATACATAAGACCATGTTCTAACATTTGCAATTCTATTTGATAAAGAGTCAACGTTTCCTTCTAACTTGTTTAAAATAGATAATTGTTGTTTCATGTAATTACTAGTAATTTTTTTCCCTTTTCCATTAAGGAAACCAAAAACTTTGTTTACAACTTCTAAGTGATGACCATATGTTTTTTTAACAAAATCAGGAATTTGGCAACATTCCCATAATAAACTTAAGACTTCTTGGTTTTCAGATATTTTGTATGTATTTAAATTTTTTAAGAAATATTTTAAAACTTTTTCATCTTCACATTCATGAACTTTTTTTAACCAATCCTTATTGGGTTTTTCTTCAAGTGATTTAATTAAGCTAGATGCATTATTAAAATTTAGATTAGAATTTCTCCAAAACAAAGTTCTTATTTCCTCAAATTGATGATTTTCTAATAATTCTACTTCTTCAGCACTAATTTCTTTACAATCTCCTGTTATTCCAAAACTTCCATCACTTAAATATCTTCCAGCTCTTCCAGCTATTTGTCCAATTTCTGATAAATTTAATCTTCTTAGTTTTTTCCCATCAAATTTTTTTAAATTTGAAAAATAAACATTCTCTAAATCCATATTTATTCCCATTCCAATCGCATCTGTTGCTACTAAAAAATCAACATCACCTGATTGATATAATTCAACTTGTGCATTCCTAGTTTTTGGACTTAGAGAACCCATAACAATAGCTGCACCACCTTTTTGTCTTCTTACTAGCTCAGCAATTGCATAAACCTCTTCTGCTGAAAAGGCTATAATTGCAGTTTTTCTATCTATTCTAGAAATTTTTTTATGACCCACATAAGAAAGCTTTGATAATCTTCTTTTATTAATAAACTCAGTATCTTCGTTTAATTTAATAATAATATTTTTAATTGTATTTGATCCCATTAACATTGTGAGTTTTTCACCTCGTAGATTTAATAATCGATCGGTAAAAATATGTCCTCTTTCATGATCCGCACACATTTGGATTTCATCAATGCCAACAAATTCTAAATTTTTATCTATTGGCATAGATTCTACTGTACAAAGATAATATTTTGCGTTTACTGGTATAATTTTTTCTTCTCCCGTTATTAATGCAACTTTAGTAGGATTTATTTTTTTTATAATTTTATCGTAAACTTCTCTTGCTAATAATCTTAAAGGAAAGCCTATCATTCCAGAATCAAATGAAAGCATTGTTTCAATAGCTAGAAAGGTTTTTCCTGTATTGGTAGGACCTAGAACAGCTGTAATTTTATTTTTTGCCATTTCAATCTTTAGTATGTTAAATTAATTTTGTACTACATGTTGTTGGTAACAAAGAACAAAAATAGTATAAAACATGACCGAATCGTTGGAATAAAAGTTCTCATTTAGTGATTTTTATAACTTAGAATAACATAAATAAAATTAATTCTACAATAGTTATTTAGAAAAAATTATGGGCAAAAAATTGTGGGAAGCTTCTAAAAACATAAAAACAAATTCTAATTTGTATGCCTATGAGAAATTTATTTCAAAAAAATTTAATTTAAAATTAGATCATAATTATATTAAAATTTTAAATTGGAGTATTAAAAATTCGGGAAAATTTTGGAGTTCAGTTTGGGATTTTTGCAAAATTAAAGGAACTAAGAGTAATATAGAATTAATAGTTTCAAAAATATTTTATAAAAATTTTTTTTTACCTAAATCTAAGTTAAATTTTGCAGAAAATTTAATTACAAAAAATAATAAAAGCAAAGCAATTACATTTATTAGTGAAAATGGTTTTAGAGAAGCACGTAATTGGTTAGAATTAAATAATAATGTAAGTAAAATTTTTAAATTTTTTAATAAAATAAAATTAAAAAAAAATGATAGAGTTGCAGCTTATTTGCCAAATTTTATTGAAACAGTAGAGGCATTTCTTGCAACTTCTTCTTTGGGAGCTATTTGGTCTTCATGTTCTCCAGATTTTGGTATTAATGGAGTAATAGAACGTTTTTCACAAATTAAGCCAAAAGTTTTATTTATAGTTGATAAATACTATTATAATGGAAAAGAAATTAATGTAATAGAAAGACTTCCTAAAATATTACAGGCAATAAAATCAATTAAATATGTTATAGTTATTAGTTACCCTGGCAAAAAAAACATATTAAATAAATTAGAAATTAAAAAAGTTAAAATATATCATTGGAAAGAGTTAAACAAAATTAAACCAGATAAAATTAAATTTTCTAAATTTGATTTTGAACATCCTATAGCAATACTTTATTCTAGCGGAACTACTGGCAAACCAAAATGTATTTGTCATAGAAGTGGTGGTGTTTTGCTTCAACACAAAAAAGAACATCAATTACATTGCGATATTAAGGAAAATGATAATGTATTTTACTTTACTACGTGTGGATGGATGATGTGGAATTGGCTAGTTAGTGCTCTAGCCTCCAAAGCTTCAATTGTTTTATTTGATGGTTCACCAATGTATAAAAAAGAAGATTTGTTATTTAAAATTGCAGAAAAAGAAAAAATTACTTTGTTTGGTGTAAGTGCAAAATATATTGATGCCCTTCGTAAATCAAAAATTTTCATTAAAAATAAATATAAACTTAATAAATTAAAAACAATTTGTTCTACCGGATCACCATTATCAAAAGATGGATTTGAATATATATATCAAAATATTAAAAAAGATGTACATTTGTCTTCAATATCAGGAGGAACTGACATTGTTTCTTGCTTTGTATTAGGCAATTTATTCGAACCAGTAATTTCAGGTGAAATTCAAAATAAAGGATTAGGTTTAGATGTTGACGTTTTTAATGAAAAAGGAAAATCTATAAAAAATATTAAAGGCGAGCTAGTATGTAAAAGTCCTTTTCCATCAATGCCATTAAAATTTTGGAATGATAAAGATGATGTTAAATATAAAGATGCATATTTTAATAAGTTTTTAAACATTTGGCATCATGGTGATTATATTGAAAGAAAAAAATTTGGAGGTTTTATTATTTATGGTCGGTCAGATACTACACTTAATCCAGGCGGAGTAAGACTTGGAACGGCTGAAATATATTCAGAGGTAGAAAAGTTTATGGAAATTAAAGAATCCATAGTTATTGGGCAAACTTGGGATAATGATATTAGAATAATCTTATTTATAGTTCTTAATCCTAACTATGAACTTAATGAGGAATTATTAATTAAGATAAAAAAAAAAATAAGAAAAAATGCTTCTCCAAGACACGTTCCAGATAAAGTAATTGCTGTGAATGATATTCCTAGAACAAAAAATGGAAAAATAGTTGAATTAGCTGTTAAAAATATAATAGAAGGTAATGTAATTAAAAACAAAGAAGCACTAGCTAATCCAGAAGTTTTAGAACAGTATAAAAATTTAAAAGAATTAAATTATTAAATGTTAAAAAAAATAATTAAAAATTTAAAACCTTCTTCAACGCTTAGAATGAATGAAATTTCAAATAAGCTGGAATCAAAAGGGAAAAAAATTTATAGATTTGGTTTTGGGCAGTCACCATTTCAGGTTCCAGATGATGTTGTTAATGAATTAAAAAATAATGCCCATCAAAACAAATATTTATCAATGCAAGGTTTAAACGAACTAAGGACAGTAATTTCCAAATATTCAAGTAATAAATATAGTCAAAATTATAAACCTGAAAATATAATTGTTGGACCTGGTACTAAAGAACTAATGTTCTTACTTCAACTGCTTTTTGATGGAGATATATTACTTCCAGCACCGAGCTGGGTATCTTACGCTCCACAAGCCTTGTTAAGCAGAAATAGGACACACTGGATTATAACAAAAAGTGAAAATAATTGGTTTCCAACAGCAGAGGAAATAGAAAAAGTTATTTTAAAATATAGGAAAAAAAATTATTTGTTATTTTTAAATTCTCCTAACAATCCTTCAGGCCAAATCTGTAATAACTTAAAAGAAATTAGTACTATTGCAAAAAAATATAATATTTTGATATTGTCAGATGAAATTTACTCAGAGTTGAGTTTTCATGAAAATTTTCAATCAATTTCACAATTTTATCCTGAAAAAACTATTATTAGTACAGGTCTAAGTAAATGGTGTGGAGCAGGTGGTTGGAGATTAGGACATTTTATAATTCCTGAAGCTTTAAAAGAATTAAGAGATTCTCTTAAAATTTTAGCAAGCGAAACTTTTTCGTCAGTTAGTGCACCAATACAATATGCTGCTATAGCTGCTTATTGTAATAATCATGATGAATATATTAATAATTCTCGCTCTATTCTTAAGTTAGTTGGCGAATATGTTTATAACAATTTAAAATCAAATAAAATAAATATGAATAAACCACAAGGTGGTTTTTATCTTATGCCTGAATTTTTAATTAAAAAATTTTCTACATCCCAGGATATGTGTAGCGATATTCTAGAAAAAACTGGAGTAGCTTTATTACCAGGTTCTGATTTTGGATTTTCAAAAGAACGAATGATAGTTAGATTAAGCTTTACAGATTTTAATGGACAGGAATTTATGGATTTTATTAAAAAAAAAAATAACAAATTAGATACAAGCTTAATATCAAAATTTGCCCCTAAAATTGCAGAAGGCATAAATAGATTAAAAGCTTGGGTTGAATCAAATTGATTTTTTTATAGACTCATCTGCAAAGTTTTGGTTAGAATCGTTCTAAATAATAACAATAATAGTGGAGGGAAATATGAGAAAAACAATTACTTCCTTATCAAGTGCTCTTTTAATTTTTGTAGCATCATTTTCGTTTACAACAGTTGCAAAATCTGCAGAGTATTTCTCGATAGGAACTGGTGGACCTACAGGAGTTTACTTCCAAGTTGGTAATGCTATTTGCAAAATGGTAGCTAAAATCCAATCAAAAGATCATGGAAGAAAAAAAGGAACTGAAAAAGCATTAAGATGTTCAGCTCCTTCTACTGGAGGATCTACTTATAATATTGGACAAATAATGGAAGGTGAATTACAATTTGGTGTAGCTCAGTCCGATTGGCAATATCATGCGTATAATGGAACTAAACCTGACAAAGTAAAACCATTTAAAAAGTTAAGAGCAGTATTTTCTGCACATCCTGAGCCATTTCAAATTCTCGCGGGAAAAGGAAGTGGAATTAAAAGTTGGAATGATTTGAAGGGTAAAAAAGTTAATATAGGTAACCCTGGTTCCGGTCAAAGAGGAACTTTTGAGGTTCTTATGGAAAATCATGGAGTTAATAAAAGTTTCTTTGGATCAGCATCTGAATTAACTTCTTCGGAACAATCTGGAGCTCTATGTGATGGTAAAATTGATGCATATGGATATACAGTTGGTATTCCAAATTCAGGAGTTGCACAAGCGGCTGATGGATGTGGTGCTTATATTATAAACTTAAACACTGATCCAGTTAAGAAAATGGTTGCTGATAATGATTTTTATTCATGGGCAACTGTTCCAAAAGGACTTTACAAAACAACATCATCAAATGTTACAACTTTTGGAGTTATGGCTACTGTAGTTACAAGCGCTGACGTTTCAGATGAATTAGTATATGCTGTTACTAAAGCTGTAATGGAAAATCTTGACGATTTTAGAGACGATCATCCAGCTTTCTTTGCTTTGGATCCTAAAAAGATGATTAAGGATGGTTTATCTGCACCGTTACACCCTGGTGCAATTAAGTACTATAAAGAAGCAGGAATAATGTAATAAAATTAAAATTAAAGGCCCAGTTGATTAACTGGGCCTTTTTTTTTATTTTAATTAAATGTCGGATTTTATTAAATCGAATTTAATTGAACAGTTTGATGAAGAAGCAAGTTTTAAAAAAAATTTAAAAGGTTGGAATTTAAAATTAATAGCTTTAATTGCTATTTGCTGGTCTCTTTTTCAGCTTTGGTATGCTTCTCCTTTACCTTTTATTTTAAACTTTGGTATATTAATAGATGTTCCAGCAAGAGCGGTGCACCTGGCCTTTGGATTAACACTATGTTTTTTAGTTCATGCATCAACAAAATCTAAAAAAAATAAAATTTCAATATTTGATTTTATATTTGTATTCTTAGGAATAATTTCAACTTTATATTTGGCAGTAGAATATGAGGGTTTAGTTTATAGGCAGGGTATATTAGCTAAAATTCAAGTAGGAAATTTTTCAATTCCTTACGAACTAATTTTAGGTGCAGTTGGTATATTGCTTTTATTAGAAGCCACAAGAAGAGCAATAGGAATACCTTTGGTAGCAATTGCAACTATTTTTTTATTATTTTCAATTTTTGGACAATCAATGCCAGATCTTATTTCTCATCAAGGGTTGTCTTTAAAAAGACTAATTGGCTATCATTGGTTTGGAGGAGAGGCAATTTTTGGAATACCAATTAGCGTTTCTGTAAGTTTTATTTTTTTATTTGTATTATTTGGAGCAATTTTAGATGCTGCCGGTGGTGGTAAATATTTTTTAAATTTAGCATTTGCTTTGGTTGGCAAAATGAGGGGAGGTCCTGCTAAAGCTGCAATTTTAGCATCTGGGCTTACAGGATTAATTTCAGGATCTTCCGTTGCAAATACGGTTACTACTGGAACTTTTACAATTCCTATAATGAAAAAGACAGGTTTTCCTGCAGTTAAGGCTGGAGCAGTTGAAGTTGCTGCTTCAGTTAATGGTCAAATTATGCCACCAATAATGGGTGCTGCAGCTTTTGTAATGGCAGAGCTTCTTGGTATTTCTTATTATACTGTAATAACACATGCATTTTTGCCTGCTGTAATTTCTTATATAGCTTTATTTTATATTTCACATTTAGAGTCTGTTAAGTTGAATATTAAAGGACTAGATGAAAAAGATATTCCACCATTAGGTAAAACATTTTTAGGAGGCTTACATTTTTTTATACCAATTTTTATTCTAGTTTATTTGTTATTGGTTGAAAGATGGACTGCTGCATCATCAGTTTTTTATTCAATTTTATCGTTGATGATAATTATTGTAATCAAAGAGATAATCAGTTCAAAAAAAAATAATTTAAATTTTTTAAATAGTCTATTTAATGGTTTTAATAAGATTGTTGCTGGTCTTGAGAAAGGTGCAATAAACATGATTAGTGTAGCAATAGCAATTGCAACTGCAGGAATTATAGTAGGAGCAGTAGCTTCTACAGGATTAAGCAATAACTTAATTGTTATTGTAGAGGCAATTTCTGGTGGTAATGTCATTACATTATTATTACTAACGGCTGTTCTTTGTATTATTTTAGGAATGGGATTACCAACTACTGCAAATTATTTAGTAGTTGCAGCTTTAATGGCACAAGTGGTAGTGGAAGTAGGAGCAGCATCTGGCTATATCTTTCCTTTAATAGCAATTCATTTATATGTTTTTTATTATGGGCTTATGGCTGACGTAACACCTCCTGTTGGTCTAGCTTCCTACGCAGCAGCTGCAATTTCAAGAGCAGACCCTATTAAAACTGGAATTCAGGCTTTTTGGTATAGTTTAAGGACAGGAATTTTACCAATAGTATTTATTTTTAATACAGAACTACTTTTTATTGGGGTAGAAAATATTTGGCATGGATTACTAATTGTATCAACTTCTTTAACAGCTATTTTAGTTTTCACCGCTGCAACACAAGGTTGGTTTATCAATAAATTAAAATGGTTTGAAATTATTGTATTTTTAATTATTGCAATGTCATTATTTAGACCAGGATTTATTTTAGATCAAATATACCCTAAATTTAATTATTTAGAACTAAATGTAGATAAAATAAATGAACAAACATTAGATCGAAACAAAGAAGTTCATATTAAAATAACTCGAAGGACTGGATATGGAGATAGATATAAATTGTTTGTTATTAAAAAAAATTCTTTTGATAAAAATTTTAATATTCAAGAGTATGGAATTAAATTAATTAATGAAGAGGGAAGAATAACAATTAATAACTTGAAATGGAATGGAAAAGCAAAAAAAAGTGGATTTGAAACTGATGA
>CACIML010000023.1 GCA_902587735.1 uncultured Pelagibacteraceae bacterium | reverse complement strand
GCTATTTTATCCAATACATCTGGCTGTGGAACAACGATGAAAGATTATGCTTTTATATTTAGAGACGATAAAAAAATGAAAAAAAAAGCAAAAAAAATATCTGAATTAACAAAAGATGTATCTGAATATTTATCTGAAAATTTGAATCTTAAATTTAAAAAAAAAGAAAAAAAACTTAGGATTGCTTATCATTCAGCATGCTCTATGCAACATGGTCAAAAAGTACATTCACAACCTATCAACTTGCTTGAAAAAACTAAAAATGAAATTTTAGAAATTCCCGAAGGGCATATATGTTGTGGATCAGCAGGAACATATAATATTTTACAATCAAAAATTGCTAAACAATTATTAAAAAATAAAGTAAAAAATATTGAAAGTTTAAAACCTCAAGTCATTTCTACTGGAAATATTGGTTGTATTACTCAAATTAGATATGGAACAAACATTCCTATACTTCATACCATCGAATTATTAGATTGGTATACAGGAGGACCAAAGCCAAAAATTTTAAATAAGTTATGAAAAAAATCTATTAATTTTATTGTCTGTAACAATTAAAAAAAAATAAAAAAATTAGTTAGATTTCAATCTTTAGTTGAAATTATTACATTCATACTGAATTATTACGCTAATCATTTGATGTATATCAAATGACTCTGGTTATTTTTTGTGGTTTAATATCTCAAGTTAATTAACAAAGAGGGAAGACAAATGTCAAAAACAACTAAAACGTTAAAAGGAAAAACTCCTTCTAGACGTAAGTTTATGAAAGCTGCAGCTGCAACTGGTGTTGCTGCCGTAGCTGCATCATCTTTAGCTGCCCCAGCTGTTGCCGCTGAAAGAATAGAAGCTGCAATGGTAGCTACTTGGCCAAGAGATTTTCCAGGCCTAGGTACAGGTGCACAAAGATTTGCAAAAAGACTAAGTGATATGAGTGACGGACGTATACAAGTTACTTATTACGCTTCTGGAGAAAGAGTAAAAGCATTTGACTCATTTGATGAAGTTGCATCAGGTAACTCACAAATGTATCATGCTGCAGACTACTACTGGGTTAAAAAACACCCAGCTTTTGGATATTTTACAGCATGTCCATTTGGTTTTACTTATTCAGAAATAAACGCTTGGATCCACCATGGTGGAGGACAGGAGCTTTGGGACGAACTATGCGATGATTATGGAACTCAAAGTTTTATTGCTGGTAACACAGGAGTTCAAATGGGCGGTTGGTTTAATAAAAAAATTAGATCAGCTAATGACTTTAAAGGTTTAAAAATGCGTATGCCAGGATTAGGAGGACAAGTTCTTGGAAAACTTGGAGGTTCTCCAATTTCACTTCCTGGTGGACAAATTTATGAAAACCTTGTTTCAGGTGCAATTGATGCAACTGAATGGGTAGGTCCTTGGAATGATGAAGCTATGAAATTCCATGAAGCTGCTAAATACTATTACTATCCTGGTATGCACGAGCCTGGTTCGATGTTAGCATGTGGTGTAAACAAATCATGGTTTACAAGCTTAACAAAGTCAGATCAAACAACAATTAAAACTGCGTGTGCTTGGGCAGATGAAATTACAATGGCTGAGTATAATGCTAAAAATGGTGCTGCATTAGCTCGTCTAGTAAATGATCATGGTGTTAAACTTGAGAAATTCAATGATAAAGTTTATGACGCTTTTGCTAAAGGTGCTGCTGAAGTTTATGATGAAGTTCAGCAACATAGTGATCTTGCTGCAAGAACGCATCAAGCTTTTGTTAAAGCTCGAAAAGAAATTGGTGCTTGGACTAACTTGTCTGACTCACCATATATTCAGCAAAGAAATAGAGCTTTAGGAATTTAATAATTCTTAAGGTTAGATTAAAATTTGATATAAGGGCCCTTTATTAAGGGCCCTTTATTTTACCGGTTATCTTAAACAGGGTTTTTATTTTATGGTTACGAAAAACAACTTACCGATATTAATTAGAATATTTAGTTTTTCGATATTATCTATTACTTTTGTTTTTTTAATTAATAATGTTTTAACAATTTGGTTTGATTGGCCTGGTATTAAACAATTATTTTCAAATTATGGTCTATTTGGATTTAAAAAGTTAGGTAAACCTTTAGAAGGGTCAGTATTAACTTTCGCTTTTATTCAATTATTTTTTTATTTTATTTCAGTATTGTTGGTAATTTTTTATGTGTTTAAATCTATTAACCGAACTTTAGAATCTGATGCAGAAATTCTTACTAAATTTACAGCTTATATTATTCGGTCTTCTTTTTGGGCAGTTTTGATTGTTGGAATTGCAGATGCAATAGTTTCATTTATGGTTGTTGAAAAATTAACTGGTCCAATCTTAGGTGAATATTTGAGAGTAAAATTAGTTATTCCAAACTTTAGAATTACTTATGTTCATTTTCCTTTAATATTAATTTCATTTATCATTGGATATTTTACAAGATCTGTAGGTTTTATTTGGTTAGCAATTTTAGTTGTTGGTAGTGAATTTGCAATTGTTCTGTCTAGATTTATATTTGAGTATGAACAAGCTTTTCAAGGAGATTTAGTTCGTTTTTGGTATTCAGCTCTTTATCTTTTCGCTAGTGCATATGCTTTAATGCACGAAGGTCATGTAAGAGTTGATGTTTTATACACTGGGTTTACTGAACGAAAAAAAGCTTGGACAAACTCTATAGGATCGTTGGTATTAGGAATTCCGCTTTGTCTCATTGTTATATTTTTGGGAATGAGTGGTAAAGCGAGTATTATTAATGGTCCCGTTACTGCTTTTGAAATTACACAGCAAGGCTCTAATGGATTATATTTGCTTTATTTAATGGCAATATATTTAGCTGTCTTTGCCGTAAGTATGTTAACCCAATTTACTAGTTATTTTATGAGCAGCAGTCATAAACTTTTAAAAAATTAAATTATGGAACATCTATTTTTATCTCTGCTTGTACTAATAATGATAGCAGCATTAGCTTCAGGTTTTCCAGTTGCTTTTGCATTACCGGGTTCTGCTATTATTGCAATAGGTCTCGCAGCTTTTTTTGGATATCTCTTTGAAGGAAATGCGAGTGCTTATTTTGCAACTGATGGTCCCATAGAATGGTTAACAGCAGGTATTACGAATTTCAGGAGTAATTATTGGGATGTAGAAACTGATACTTTAATTGCAATACCTTTGTTTATTTTTATGGGGATCATGTTGCAAAAATCTAAAATTGCAGAAGATCTTTTGGTAACCATGGGTCAATTATTTGGACCCATTCCAGGAGGACTTGGAATTTCAGTAATTTTTGTTGGAGCTTTGCTTGCAGCAACAACAGGCATAGTTGGAGCAACAGTAATTGCAATGGGCTTAATTTCATTGCCAACTATGTTGAATAATAATTATGATAAAAGTCTTGCGAGTGGAATTGTCTGTTCATCAGGAACACTAGGTCAAATAATACCTCCATCAATTGTTTTAATTATTATAGCCGATCAATTAGCCAGCGCTTCTGATGTTGCAAATACGATTAGACAGGCAGATTATAAATTAATTACTGGTGAGTTTAATATGCCTGGTGAGTTTAGAGTGGGATCTACAAGTGCAGGAGATATGTTTCTTGGGGCATTACTACCCGGATTAGTATTAGTTGGTTTGTATATGCTGTATGTTTTTGTGTATGCAAGATTAAATCCAAAGGCAGCTCCACCTGTTCCATTTAAAGGTGAATTTGATTTTAAATTTTGGATAAAAGTTATTATGGTAATAATACCTCCACTTGCTTTAATTTTTGCAGTTCTTGGATCTATATTAATGGGTATAGCAACTGTAAATCAGGCTGGCTCTATTGGAGCCATAGGAGCGACTATAATGGCGGGTTATCGTCTTCATCAAGGTAAAAAAGATGCATTTTATCCGTTATTAATAACTGTTGTAGCTTTAATTCCTATTTTTATAATTTCAAATAATTATAACTTAAACATTAAAGCTTTAGAAACTAGAAACTTAACTGCAATTCTTATAACAGGTTTTTTTACTATAATATTTTTAATTGGTATTTCATGGAGTTTTTGGAGAGCTTATAAAGTTGATAATGTTTTAAAAGAAGTTGTTACAGAAACTTGTGTAACTACTTCAATGGTTTTTATAATACTTCTAGGAGCAGCGATGTTAACCTCAGGCTTCAGAGCTTTTGGAGGTGAAGAACTAGTAAGAGATTTTTTACAAGATTTGCCTGGAGGATTTTGGACTCAGTTTATTGTTGTTATGGTAGTAATATTTTTATTGGGCTTTTTCCTTGATTTTATAGAAATTGCTGTTGTTGTTGTTCCTATTATTGCACCTATATTATTAGCTGAAACCGGGGCTAATGTTAGTGCAATCTGGTTAGGAGTAATGATTGGTGTTAATTTGCAAACTTCTTTTTTAACTCCACCATTCGGATTTGCATTGTTTTATTTAAAAGGTGTTGCACCTAAATTTGTTACAACTTTAAATATTTGGAAAGGTGTTGTTCCTTTCATAATATTGCAATTAATAGGACTTGCAATTGTAGGTTTTTATCCAAGTTTAGTAAATTATTTACCAGCAAGAACATACTTAACCTCTCATGTAGCTCCACCTCCAATGAATCCTAAACTTCAAACTTGTTTACAAGAATATAAGTTTGACATTTATAATAATGAAGAACAAAAAATCAGAGCTGCAATTACAGGTTTTCAACAACTGGTTCCTTCAAATCTTCCTAATGATAAACTAGATATTTTTGAGGAACATTTTGAAAATGCACTGGGAACTTTTGCTTTAGTTAAAAAACTTCAAAAAACGGAAGAAGAATATAATTTGTTTACCGAAGATTATAGAGATCTTCACTTTAGTTCAAGAAAGAAAGAGAAAAAAATTAGAAAAATAGAAAATAGAATATCAAAATTAGAATCCGAAATTAGAAATTTAGATAAAGATAAGGTAGCTGCAAAAAATAAAATTGAACTGAAAATTGAGGATTATAAATTAGAAATTGATGAAATAACTAAACAAATACCTAAAAATTGGAAATCTAAAAATAAAGAATTTAACATTGTTCATAAAGCCAAAAATACTCAAACAAAAAGATATAAAAAAAATGTTGATGAAGCATATGATAACTTGGAACAAATTGCCATGTTTATTAAAGATCATGAAAAATTAAACGAACTTTCTCCAGATGTTAATAATTTAAAGTCAAATATTAGTAATGAAGATTATGAAAATTCAATTTCAATAATAGATAGTCTGTTCGAAAAAATTGGCGAGATTTCAGGAACAGAAGAATTAGCTAATAGATTAGACGATTTATATTCTTTACTTGATAGTGAAGAAAAAGAGCTTAACAAAATTTCAGATGCAAGTTCAGAAGTTTTTATGTTGTTTGATAAAGAAGTGAAATGGAGAAAAGATGCGTCAGAAAATCTGATGCCAGAACTTGAAAAATATAATTTAGTAATAAAACATAACATAGGTTTAAGACTTCAGTCTCGTTTAACTAAAGATCAAGCTAAATTTGTTGCCAAGTGTAATTCAATTCATCGTGATATATCTTTAAATTTTTAATTTAGATAAATGGAAAAAAATATTTTACCGATTAAAAAAGCGGTTTTAATTTTTTTTGTTTTTGCTTATGGTTATTTTATATCTGCACTTTTAAGAGCAATTACTGCAACTTTATCACCATTATTAACTTCAGAATTTAATTTAACCGCTGGTGATCTAGGATTATTAGCTGGGGGCTATTTTTTAGGATTTGCATCTATGCAAATACCACTTGGATATTTGCTTGATAAGCATGGTCCTAAAAAAGTTGTTTCCTCATTTTTATTAATTGCAATTATTGGTACGCTCGCATTTGCTTTGGCCCAAAGCTTTTCTGGTTTGTTTATATCAAGAATTTTGATTGGAGTTGGTGTTAGCGCGTGTTTAATGGGACCTTTAACTGGTTACAGAATTTGGTTTGCAGATGAATACCAACAAAGAGCAAATGCTTGGATGTTAATGGTACTTTCAATGGGTTTTGTTTTTTCAACATTACCTGTACAACTTTTATTACCAGTTATTGGATGGAGATGGATATTTGGTTTAATAGCTATTTTAATATTTTTTATTATAATTTTAACATTACTTTTTATTCCTTCATGGAAGACTGAAGATAGTAATTATAAAAAAAATGCTGGATCTTTGGCAGATGTTTGGAAAAATAAATTTTTTAGAAGCACAATTCCTCTTGGTCTGTTTAATTATGGAGGAATGGTTGCAATTCAAACTTTATGGGCCGGACCCTGGATGGTAAGAGTTGCTGGATATTCCCCCTTGGAAAGTGCAACAGGACTTTTTTGGATAAATACAACAATGTTAATAGCCTTTTTTATTTTTGGTTACATTTTACCTAAAATTACAAAACTTGGTCTCAAGTCAATGCAACTAATGAAGCTTGGATTACCAATTAGTTATTTATCTTTAGTTATTATTATTATTTCAGGCGAAAATGCGGGGCCAATACATTTTACAATTTATATACTTACTTCAATTGTATTGACACTTACGCAGCCTGCTGTAGCACTATCTTTTTCAACTAGTTTAGCAGGAAAATCACTTACATCATTTAACTTACTTATTTTTGTAGGCACTTTCATAATGCAATGGGGAATTGGTTTAATTATTGATTTATCTCAAAGTTTAGGAAAAAGTGAAGTAGTCAGTTATCAAATATCTTTTTTTGTTTATTTATTAATTTGTATTTTTTCTTATTTGTATTTTATTTTGAAAAATAATAATTTAGCTAATGAATAAAATAATGTCCTTAATAAATTTTTTATTATTAATTTTATCAGGATATTTAATTGTTATATTTGTTTTATATTTTTTTCAACGAAATTTATTATATTATCCTACAGTAAATAATTATTATGGTGAAAAACTAAATGTTTCGGTAGAAAAAGTAAAAATTCAAACAGAAGATAATATTGATCTTTTATCATGGTATCATAAAAAAAATTCTGGTGATTATAAAACTATTCTGTTTTTGCATGGGAATGCTGGAACTTTAGAAAATAGAATATATAAAATTAATCATTTAAAAAATATAGATATTAATTTTCTTATTATTGCCTGGAGAGGTTTTAGTGGAAATAAAGGTAAACCAACAGAAAAAGGTCTGTATGAAGATGCAAAAAGTGCCATTAGATGGTTAAAAAATAAAGGAGTAAAAGAAGAAAATATTATTATTCATGGCGAGTCTCTTGGTACTGGCGTTGCAGTAGAAATTGCTCAAAATAAAAATTTTGCTGGTATAATTTTGGAAAGTCCTTTTACTTCAATGGTTAGCGTTGGTAAAAGCCACTATCCTTTTTTTCCAGTAAGTATTTTGCTTAAGGATAAATATGAAAGTGATAAAAAGATTAAAAACATAAAATCTCCTATTTTAATTATGCACGGAGAAGTTGACAAAGTAGTACCATTTTGGATGGGAGAAAAATTATATAATTTAGCTAATGAACCCAAATATTACTATTTTTCAAAATATGACGATCACATGATGGAATATGATGAAAAGCTTTTAAATGAACTTACAAAATTCATTGATAGCTTAAATTAAGTCACAATTTAAACAAAACATATACAAAATTAAATTTTATTTTTGTTTTAAATGAAGTTTAAATTGTTAAGTATAATTATTTTTTTATTATTAATTATTCAAAACTCTAAAGCAGAAAATAATTTAAAAAATATAGATGATATTTTTCATATAGGAAAAATGGATTCTCATAATAAAAATTTTGTTCTTTTTTTTAAAACAAGAGAAAAGTCTATTTTAGCTAAAGGTGAAGAATTTAATTATATAACCGATTATCCTCAAGATTTATATATTTATAATAAAAAAACAAAAGAAGCTAAACCATTAATAACATATGATTGGTTTCCAACACATGCAAAATTTTATTTATCAAATTATGATTTTCCAGTTTTTCCTGAGGACTTTGCTTATTATTTGCTGAAGGATAACAAAACTTTAATTATGGTTAGTGCAATTAAAAATATTAATCAAAATTTTAAATTTGATATATCAACAAATAAATTGCACAAATATTCAACTAAGGGTAAATTAGATTTTATCATTTCATCCGTTACAAAAAATTGTGGTTATTTAACAATGAATGAAACTTATAAATGCAACTATTATAAGCCTTTAATATCCCAGAATTTGATCAATTAGCTTGAATAAATGCATCTGCAAACTTTTCAGCACTAAAAATTTGCAAATCATCTTCTTTTTCTCCTAATCCAACAGCTACAATTGGAAGTTTATATTTTCTAGCCAAAGCTATTAAAATTCCTCCTTTTGCAGTTCCATCTAGTTTAGTCATAATTAAACCAGTAATGGGAATAATTTTATTAAATTCCTCTACTTGGTTAATAACATTTTGACCAGAAGTTGCGTCTAAAATTAAAATAACTTCATGAGGAGCAGTTGGATCTATTTTTTTTGTTACATTGGCAATTTTTTTATATTCCTCCATTAAATTTTTTTTATTTTGTAGTCGACCAGCTGTATCAATTAATACATGGCTAAAATTATTTTGAATTGCTTGCTCCACAGCTTTATAAGCGACAGAGGCAGGATCAGATCCTTGTACTGATTTAACAATCTGCACATCTATTTTATTTGCCCAATTTTCTAACTGTTCAATTGCAGCAGCTCTAAATGTGTCACACGCAGAAAAAATAACTTTATTTCCATTGGATTTTAAAATTTTACCTATTTTTCCGATAGTAGTTGTTTTTCCAACGCCATTAACTCCAGAAATAAGAACTGCATTTAATTTTTCTTTATTATTAAAAAAATTTTCATTCTCTAAAGGCCTCATTAGAGAAACTATGTAATTTTTTAAAATAATATTTATTTCGTCCATAATATTTTTTCTTGGATCAATTTTTTCCTGTGCAATAATATCTTTTATATCTGCTGCAGCTTCAACACCAACATCTGAATAAATTAAATAATCTTCAACTTTGCTTAAGGTTTTATCATCAATCTCTTTCTTAGTAATAATCTCTTTTAATCCAGATGTAAAAGTAGATGCACTTTTTTTAAAACCTAATTTAAATTTTTCAAATATTCCCATTAAATTTTGATTTCTATTTTTTTTATATCCGAAACAGGTCCATTCATATGAACACTATTTTTATCATCAATAAAAATGGCCAGTTTCCCAAGTTTAAATTCTATATCAGTTTTTTTTTCAACTAATCCATTAATATTTCCTGCTATAGCTGTTGCGCATGCTGCAGTTCCACAGGCTTTTGTTAATCCCGCTCCTCTTTCCCAAACTTTAACTTTAATTAAATTTTTGTTTATTACTTTAGCAAGAGTAACATTGCACTTTTCAGGAAAAAGTTTATGGTTTTCAATTTCAGGTCCAATTTTTTTTAAATCAAAATTTTCAATATCTTCTACAAAAAAAATAATATGTGGATTGCCAACATTTATTGCAGTACCAAATATATATTGAATATTATTTTTGTTTAAAATTTTAATTTTAAGATTTTTGGTATCTAAATTTTCACTTAATGGAATTTCATTCCATTTTAGTTTGGGTATGCCAATTTCAGTTTCTACAAAATTATTGTCTAAAATATTTGATTTTAAAACTCCAGAAGAAGTTGAAACAGTAATCTTTTTTTGATTATTTTCTCTTGATAAGAAATTAGCAACACACCTTGTGCCATTTCCGCAAGCACCTGATTTGCCTCCATCAGAGTTATAAAATTCTAGTTTAGCATCTAGATTAGGATTTTTTTTTATTATTATAAGTTGATCGCAACCTATAAAATTTCTATTACAGATTTTGACTATTTGATCTTTCGATAAGTCAATATTTTTAATTCTTTGATCAATGATTACAAAGTCATTGCCCAAACCATCCATTTTATAAGCTTTGATATCCATATATATAGATCTTTAACTTATTTATTGACTTTTTGAACCTCTATTATAGTTTGAGCGCGTTTCCGCAAAAACATTAAATTTGCGGTGTCTTTGGAAACAAAGAGATCGACACTAGTCAGCGAGGGTTCGCCCACTAGTGCGATTACTGCTGTGTGTAATTATTATGTTTGAAAATTTAACAAATAAATTTGAAGAAATTTTTTCTTCTTTAAAAAAATCACCTTCGCTTGATGAAAAGCAAGTGGATGAAGGCTTGAGAAATATAAGACAGGCTCTTTTAGAGGCAGATGTGTCTTTAACAGTTGCAAAAGAATTTATAGCAAATGTTAAACCAAAGGCACTAGGAAAAGAAATAGTAAGATCAACTTCGCCAGGTCAAATGGTAGTCAAGATTGTCTACGATGAGCTTGTAAAATTATTGGGCGAAAATAATTCTGAGATAAATATAAATGCAGTTCCTCCTGTAGCAATGATGTTAGTTGGGTTACAGGGTTCAGGAAAAACAACAACAACAGCAAAATTAGCAAAATTTTTAGAAATTAATAAAAAAAAAGAAAATAATGATGGTCAGCCTTGACGTATACAGGCCAGCCGCACAAGAACAATTAAAATCACTGGGTGAACAAAATAATATTCTTACACTTCCAATAATTGAGGGTCAACTGCCAGCAGATATTTGCAGAAGAGCTGTAAGTGCAGCAAATCTTAATGGAGCTGAAATTATATTATTTGATACTGCGGGAAGAACTCAAATTGATTTGCAAATGATGAGTGAAATAAAACAAATTGAAAATATAATTAATCCTACAGAAACTTTTTTAGTTGCAGATTCATTAACAGGACAAGTAGCTGCGGAAGTTGCAAAGGAATTTAAAAATACTGTCAATCTAACAGGTATTATTTTAACTAGGACTGATGGTGATGCAAGAGGCGGAGCAGCTGTTAGTATGAAATTTGTATCTCAAGTGCCAATTAAATTTTTGGGTATAGGAGAAAAAATAGACAATATTGAAGTTTTTCATCCAGACAGAATTGCAAACAGAATTCTTGGAATGGGAGATATTGTCTCCTTAGTAGAAAAAGCAGCACAAGATTTAGGTGAAGAAAATATAAAAAAAGCAGAAGAGAATTTAAAAAAAGGAAGTTTTTCTATGCAAGATTACTTAGTTCAATTGAGACAAATGAAAAAAATGGGAGGTATAGAGGGAGTTATGTCTTTTATGCCAGGTGTTTCAAAAATAAAATCTCAAATGGATCAGGCAGGAATAGATGAAAAAATTGTAACTCAAAATGAAGCTGTAATTTTATCTATGACAAAAAAAGAAAGAGAAAATCCGAAAATTATTGACGGTTCTCGGAAGAAAAGAATTGCTAATGGCTCTGGAACGGATGTAGCCACTATCAATAAATTGCTAAAGCAATTTAAAATGATGTCTGAAATGATGAAGAAAATGTCAAAAGGAAATCTGAAGGGTATGTCTGATAAAGGAATACCTCCAGAGCTTTTAAATCAACTTAAATAAAAAAGGAGAATGAATGTTAAAATTAAGACTATCAATGGGAGGAACTAAAAAAAGACCTGTTTATAAAATTGTAGTTGCAGACAGTCGTTTTGCACGAGATGGAAGATTTATTGAAAAATTAGGTTTTTTTAATCCATTATTACCTAAAGAAAAAAAAGAAAGAGTTGGATTAGAATCAGATAGAATTAAGTATTGGTTAGAACAAGGTGCTCAGCCAACAATGAGAGTAGCTAGAATTCTTGGAGAAAATAAACTAATGCCAATGCCT
>CACIML010000022.1 GCA_902587735.1 uncultured Pelagibacteraceae bacterium | reverse complement strand
TCTCATTCTTTTTTGAATTATATTTAAACTAAATTTAGTTGAAGAAAATATTTCTGTTGATGGTAAAAAATTTATTTTTGTTCCAGAACTTTTTGATTTACCTATAGATTTTAATGGTGCCTTTGCATTTCCATTTACAAATTCAATAAAATATTTCTTTCCATCTCTATCTATTTCCAATTTTAATTTTTCTGATAAAGCATTTACTACTGAAACACCGACTCCATGTAAACCACCAGAAACTTTATATGAATCATGATCAAACTTACCGCCTGCATGAAGTTGAGTCATAATAACTTCAGCAGCAGATTTTTTTTCACTTTTATGAATATCGACAGGTATTCCTCTTCCATCATCTCTAACTGTAATAGTTCCGTCCGAATTAATATCAATCTCAATATTCTTACAATACCCTGCTAAAGCTTCATCAATAGAGTTGTCTACAACTTCATAAACCATATGATGTAAACCAGTGCCATCATCTGTATCACCAATATACATTCCTGGTCTTTTTCTAACTGCTTCAAGACCTTTTAAAACTTTGATGGAATCTGCTTGATATTTAAACTTGTTTGTCATTTTTTTGTTTATGGAAACAAAAAATATATCATTTTTTGCAACAAAATGATCAAAATTAATAAATAAAATTTGTAATAAATTGTCTAATTAACCTTTAGATTCAATGGTAATTCAGCTTTAATATCATTTAAAAAAAAAATTTAGAAAAAAATTGAAATTAATGGCGGAGAGAGTGGGATTCGAACCCACGAAAGAGTTGCCCCTTAACACGCTTTCCAAGCGTGCGCCTTAAACCACTCGGCCATCTCTCCTTGGAATTATAAGAAAGATAATATTACTTTAAATTTGAAAAACAATTTTTTTAGTGTTTAAATCTAATCTTATTATTAAAAGTTTAATTTATAACTAACTTTATATTTATGAGTAAATTATTAAAAATCAAAATTAAATCTTACAAAAAAAATAGCGGTTTATTAATTCCCCTAAACTTTAATAAGAACTTCCCGATTTCAGTAAAAAGAATATTTTTTATATATGGTAAAATTAATATGTATAGGGGAGATCATGCACACAAAAAATGTACCCAAATATTTTTTCCTATCAGTGGTAAAATAGAACTTATTTTAGAACAAAAAAAAAAGAAAAAAATAATTATTAGTTCTGGGAAAGCTGAGGCAATAGTAGTACCAAAAATGGTTTGGTGTAGATTAAAATTTTTAAAAAAAAATTCAATTGTTGCTGTTATATGTGACAAGAAATATGAATTTGCTGATTATATTGAAAGATATAAAACCTTTAAAAAAATGATTAGTAATTACAAATCTAGTTTTTAATTTGACTATTGTCTTTCAAAAATTAAATCAACATATTTACAATTAATTTTTAGTTTTTCCTCCAAATTTGAGTAGTTTATCTCTGAAAAGGGATTTTTAGCTGTGAACATCAAATTATACCCTAAGCTAATAATTAAGTTTTTAAAATAATCCTCCTCAAAAAAATAACAATAATTAATTTTAGGGAAAATATTTAATTGTTTACATGCTATGGTTTTAAATTCGGATTTTTTAAAAATATTTAATCCAGAAAAAAATACATATTTTGGCTTTGAAGAAAGTAATTGATTTATTACTTCATTATAATTGTCTATATATTGAATTACTGAACCACAATATATAAAATCAAGTTTAATTTTCATAAGATTATCAATATTTTTTAATACAGTAAAATTTTGTAGATTTTTTTTTGATGTAAATTCTTCAACTACTTTATTAACATTTTGCTGATCATAATAAAAATAATTAATATTTTTATTAAATCTATTAATATAATAATAATTATCTAAATATTGAGCTCCAAAGTCTAAAAAATTAAAATTTTCGTTATCTTTATAAATAAGTTTTAAAATTAACGCTAAATTTTTATATTCATTTATTGGCAGACTGTTATCCTCTTTAATACTTTTAATATTTTTAGTTAACTCATTAATACTTACTTCAAAAGGGTAGTTTGCATTAGGCAAACTTTTTAAATCGGTCTCAATAAAAAAAATTTTGTTTTTTTTTATAATTTTTCGAATAAATTTTTTAGGTATTAATCTAATTTTTTTAAAATTTAGAACTCGATTAAGAATTATATTTGGTATCTTCATTTTATTAATATATATATCAATTGAATAAAATATGATTTAATAATATTTATGCAAAATTTCGACTTTTCATTAATTCTTACTTGCTCAATAAATCCAAAAAATATGCCTAATTTGGTTAGAAGTGATAAAGATTTAAGACTATCAGACTATAAAAAATCATTTCAATTTTGGATAAATCATAAACATATTAAAAAAATTATTATGATAGAAAATACAGGATATGACTTAGATTATTTTAGAAAAATTGCTTCTAAATTGACAGATAAAGAAACAGAAATCATTTCATCAAATTCAAATGAAAGTTTTGATAAAAAACTTGGGAAAGGTTATGGACAACACTTATGTTTAAAGGAAATTTTTGAAAAATCTCAAATAGTAAAAAATACAAATTTTTTCATAGATATTACGGGACGCCACATAGTAAAAAATTTTAAAAAAATACTAGATGAAATTATTAATGAACGTCCTGATATATATCTTAACTTAACTGATAATCTTAAGTTTGCTGATACAAATATATATGGAGGAACAAAAATATTTTTTGAAGAATATGTTATTCCAGAGACTCAAAAAACTGATGATAGCAAAAATAATATATTTGAAAAATGTGTCGCTAAAGGAACATTGAAAGCATTAGCGAACGGCCTTGTGCTAAGTAGTATACCAACATACGCAGAAATAGAGGGATATATAGGTACTAATGGAAAAAAGTATAGTCAAAACTTATTTAAAAAGATCAAATTATTAATTTATAAAAATTGTAAAGACTATTTTTTTAAGCATAAAAAATATTAAGATATGAATATATTAATTACTGGATGTTGTGGACATATTGGTTCATATGTAGCTGAAAATATTTATAAAATTAAAAAAGTAAAAAAAACTTATTTAGTAGATAACCTAAAATCTAATAGCTTTTCATCGTTATTTAACTCTAAAAAAAGAAATAATTTAAGTTTTTTTCTTTTAGATTTAAATGATAGGAAAAGTCTTAATAAGTTTAAAAATATTGACATAATAATTCACTGTGCGTCAATGACAAATGCTGAAAAAAGCTTTGGAAAAAAAAAGGAGATGTTTCAAAATAATCTAAATTGTTTTAATACGGTTTTAAATTATTGCAAAAAAAATAAAACTAAATTAATACATTTGTCTTCGACCAGTATTTACGGAAAACAAACAGATTTAGTTGATGAAAATTGTGAAAAAAAATACATAAAACCGCAGTCTCCTTATGCAAAAATTAAACTCATTGAAGAAAAAATCTTAAAAATGAATAATTCTAAAATAAAATATAATACGTTTAGATTTGGTACTATTGCTGGTGTCTCCTCAGGAATTAGATTTCATACTGCAGTCAATAAATTTTGTTTTAACGCATCCATTAATCAACCTATAGAAGTTTATAAAACTGCTCTTAATCAATATAGGCCTTACTTGTCGTTGTCTGACGCTTTTAGAGTTTTCCAGTTTTGTATAGAAAAAAATTTTTTTGAGAATGATATTTATAATGTGTTAACAGATAATTGCACTGTTAAACAAATTATAAATAAAATAAAAAAATTTAAAAAGAATATTAAGGTAAAATTAGTTAATACTGCGATAATGAATCAATTATCATATCATGTGGATGGAACTAAACTAAAAAAAAAAGGATTAAGATTAACTGGTAATCTAAATAAAGATATTAAAGATACACTCAAACTTTTATCTAATATATAGTGAAAAATAATTACTCAAAATCTGATGTTAATCCTTTTATGACATTCGGTAAGATGCCAATTGCTAACGGTTTTTTAGGACAAAAAGATTTTGATAAGGAATTTTTTTTTGAAATGAAGGTTGGTTTCGATGAAACACTTTCATTATTTCAACTTTTGGAACATCCTAAACCAAAGATGATGTTTAACGAGAATTATCCTTTTTTCACACAGAGCTCAAAATTTATGATCAAACATTTTGAAGATTATGCTAAATGGGTTAAACAAAGATTTTTTAATAATACAAAAAAAATTATTGAGATCGGTTCGAATGATGGAACTTTTTTGCAAAACTTTACTAAAGACAATTTAGAAGTATACGGATTTGAACCCTCAAAAAATGTTTCGGATATTGCAAAAACTAAAGGAATTAACTCAATAAATGATTTTTTTAATAGCGAAACTATTACGCAAATAAAAAATTATAAAAATAATATTGATATAATAACTGCTGCTAATGTTATTTGCCACATTCCTAATATTAAAGAGCTTTTTAAAACTATAGAACAATCTCTCAGTAAAAAAGGGGTGTTTATTTTTGAGGAGCCTTACCTAGGATCGGTGATGAAAAAGGTTTCCTACGATCAAATTTATGACGAACACATTTATATTTTTTCTGTTTCTGCGATAAATAAAATTTCAAAAAATTATGGATTGAGACTTATTGATGTTTTAGAACAATCCACTCATGGTGGCTCAATGAGATATGTTATAGGAAGAGACGGTGAACATGTAATAAACAAATCAGTAGATCTAAAGCTAATTGAAGAGAAGAAAATAAACCTAGATAATATCAAGTCATGTAAAGAATTTAAAAAAAATTGTGAGACTTCAAAAAAGAATTTAAGGTCAAAAATTTTAAATATAAAAAATGATGGTAAAAAAATTTGTGGGTATGCTGCAACTTCTAAAAGTACGACTATTTTAAACTATTGTGATTTGGGATCAGATTTGATTGATTATATTTGTGATACTACTTATGAAAAAATTGGCAAATTTTCTCCTGGGAAGCATATTCCTATAAAAGATATGAATTATTTTTATGAGAACCCACCAGACGTAGCCTTCTTGTTCGCTTGGAACCACAAAAATGAAATTTTTGAAAAGGAACAATCATTTTCAAAAAAAAGGTGAATGGATTGCACACGTAGATTTAAAGTAAATGATAAATTTTTGGACATATAAGAAAGAATATCGAAAATATAGAAAAAAAATAATTAATAAAATCGACAAAACAATATCAAAAGGATCTATTTTTTTTGGTGATGAGCTTAAAAGTTTTGAAAAAAATTTTTTGAAAACTAATAAATCTAGATATGGAATTGCTGTTGGCAGTGGAACAGATGCCCTATTAATATCTTTGATGGCTTTAGGTATAAAAAAAGGCGATGAAGTAATAACTGCAGCTAACACTGCAATACCAACCATATCTGCTATTATTAATGCAGGAGCTACACCAAAATTAGTAGATATAGACGATGATTATTTAATTGATTTAAAAAAAATACAAAAAGAGATTAATTCTAAAACAAAAGTCATAATACCTGTTCATCTTTATGGACAATCATGTCAAATGGACAAACTGCTTAAAATTGCAAAAAAAAATAGACTTAAAGTGGTTGAAGATTGCGCTCAAGCTCAAGGAGCAAAGTTTAAAAAAAAATACTTGGGTAATTATGGAGATTTTGGTTGTTTTTCCTTCTATCCTACAAAAATCCTAGGCGCATATGGTGATGGAGGTTTTATTACAACAAAAAATTTTGAATTATACAAAAAAATAAAAAGATTAAGATTTTATGGAATTGAAACTTTAGATAAAAAAAATAAATTTTTTAATAAGTATTATTCAAATGAAAATGGAGTCAACTCTAGGCTTGATGAAATACAAGCCACTATATTAAATTTCAAAATTAAAAAATTGAAATACTCAATATCTAGACGAAGAAATTTGGCCCTAATGTATAAAAGGTATTTAAAAAACTCAGGACTTATTTTACCAAGAGAAATTAAAAATAATTTTCATGTTTACCACCTTTTTACTGTTTATCATAAAAAAGCACAACAAATAATTGAAAAATTAAAAAAAAAGAATGTTACGTGCAGAATAATATATCCTTATCCAATACAAAAAATGAAAGCATATTCAAATTTGAAGTTATCTAAAGGTGATCTAGATAATTCAGTAATAAAATCTAAGGGAATTTTTTGTCTACCTTTGTATCCTGATCTTAAATACAAGGACATTCAAGTGATTTGTAATAAATTGAAGAAAATATTAGCAGAAGTAAGTTAGTTGCTTTCATCGAAAAAAAAGCCATGGCCAACTTAAAACTCTGTAATTTTTTTTGAACCAGTAAGATAAATATCTTTCTGCAAGATATGCGTATAATCTTTGTGTGTCGTATCCTGAAAGTTCCTCAAAACCAAATATTTTCTCACAATTTTCAAGCCACTGAAATAATTTTGTAAACCATTGGTGAATAATTTTAGGTTTTGATATAAACATTATATGAGGGTTAAAACTTGTATTATTGTTAACAAAATTTCTGAAATCTTTTTGATCATCATCACCTAGAAGATCTATCGCTTTATCTAAATTTCCATAACCATGATGCATATCAAAATGAAATTTAATAGATTGTTTATTTGCGTCAAAAAATATACTGGGTTTTTTAATTAACGATTTAAAACCTCTTTTGATCATTTTAATTTTCTTAGCATTATTAATATTTATTGGTTCACAAAGTATTACTTCATAATCTTTCCAGTCATTAGACGGTTCCATGATAATGTTTTGTTTAATGTTTGAGGAGCTTAAATTTTTATTTTCATTAATTTTATCCTTAGACCAGAATCTTCTTTTTTGGCAAAAACCAACCCAGTTTTCTGAATTTAAATCTAATAAGTTTTTCCAATACCAGTAATGAAAAGTAAGTTCGGAATAATATTTTTCCTTTGAAAAAATATTGATTTTTTCACTAGACTTAAGATAATTTTCTGGACACTGTTCCAAACCAACCCAAGATAAATTATAACTACAATTTTCTAGAAAGGTTAATCTTTTGTTGGTAACACAATACATTTCTAATTTAGTCATTAAAATATAAATTGATTATCTTATTATTTTTTTTAATTTTTTTGTATTTATCGATGAGTTAAATGGCATCCCGATTTTAGGATTTTTTTTCAAAAAAGCTTTTCTTACATTTTTATTATCTTTTTTAGCAAAATCGTAAATATATTGAGACTTCCCTCCAACATTTATTATTCCTTTTTTATCCAGTAGTTTAAATAAAATTTTTGCTACCTCCTCATGATACATAAAACTTGATTTTACATTAGTGAATGCTTCTTTATGTAAAAAAGGTTTTTCTGTCATACATACTCTAACGATTAAAGAGTTTTTATATAGTTGAACTGAACATTCACCACCTAGTTTTGACCATGCATAATTGTTTACCGGGAGTAAATTATCACTTTCAGAGTAATTTCCTCTCTTTCCTGGATAGACATAACTAGTAGAAAAATATATTAATTTAATATTGTTTGCTGCGCATGCTTTCGTAATATTTGATGTACCTATAATGTTTAAATCAATACTTTTAGAAATATTTTTTTCATGAATATTCATTGGTCTGGATAAACCTGCCAGGTGCATTAAAATTTTTGGTTTCTTTTTTTTTAGATAATTTTCTATATTTTTATAATTAAGTATATTAAGTTGTTTTTTGTTTGGAAAAAAAACCTTATGTTTTGTTGGCTGCTTCTTTAAAACTCTACCAAATCGCCCCGATCCTCCTGTTACTACAATTTTTTTTAACATACAAAATTACTTTTAATATTTATAAATTTAACTAATTTTAACTTTTTTTGTATATTTATATACAGTGAAATATAATAACATCTTATAAATCCATTTATGATGCATAAACTTTTTACTAAAATTATGGGAATTTTTGGATATAAATTAATCAATAAAGATGTAGTTAAAAATTCAAGACTTATATCTAGCAAATCATATCTAAAAATAAACCAATTATTAGAAATATTATTCAAAGAAAAAAGGGTCAATAACCTCATTCAAATTGGAGCCAATGATGGTAAGAGATTTGATATACTCAATAATTTTATAAAAAAATACAATACAAAAAGCTTACTTGTAGAACCAATAAAAGAAAATTTTCTTGAACTTAAAAAAAATTATGAAGATCATAATTTTGTATTGTTAGATAATTCAGCAATTTCCGTTAACAATGAAATTTCATCACTTTATAAAGTTAATCCAAAATATTTAGATAAATATGATAATCATATTCCAGGAATTACTTCTTTTAATAAAAATCATTTAATTAGACATGGTGTAAAGAATAGGCATATCGTAACTGAAAAAGTAAATTCATTAAGCATAGATAATCTTATTAAAAAACATAATTTGATTTCACTAGATTTACTATTTATTGATGCAGAAGGATATGATGGAAAAATTGCTATTGATTTACTAAAATCAACTTCATTTAGGCCAATAATTATTTTAGAATTTATACATATTAAAAATAATATTTTTATGGATTTAATTAAAATTTTAGAAAAAGATAAATATTTTATATTTTCTATTAATGAAAACTTATGTTGCTATCCAGAAAATGATAAAAAATATATTAAATTTAGTTAATCAATGATCCATTTTCCGTAGGTATTTTTATTATCTAATATATATTTTGGAAAAGATTCATCTAATTTTACAGGCTTGTAGGTATCTTCTCTTCCAATAATATCTTGACCTAAGCTAATTCTTTTTTTTATTTCTTCTAAATTTAAATATTTTTTGTCTATTTTTTCATTAAAATTATATGGATCATTTGTTTCACAGAGATTTTTATACTTATATAGAAGTTCTTCAGGATTTTTAAGATTACAAAAATGCCATCCACCATTTTCTATAATATTATTTAGTCTAAATTTATCTAATCGCCAGAATGGTCTTTTTTTAAATTTTAATTCTCTTAACCATTGTGGAGATTTTAAAAATTTTTTCACACACATTCTACTACCAAACCAGAAAGGAGTTTTTTGGCTTTGTAAATTTAATTTGTAATAAAAATGTTTTTGCTTAAATACTGCATACCTCATACTACTTTTAAAATTGCTTATTTCTTTTGGATTTGGTATTTCATCAAGATCAGAAATAATGATTAGGTCATTATCTGTAGAATTTTTTAGACCCCTTGAAATACTATTCCTTTGAAAATTTTCCCTTAAGTATGGATCATCTCCGTCTGGCATATCTGTTATTGGAACATAAATAATTTTTTTTTTAAATTTATCAAACTTTTTTATATCAAACTTCAACTCTTTATAATTGTTTTGCCACGTTTTATTTCCTTCAACGATTACGAAAAAATCTACAAAATTATCTAAAATATTTAATCTTGTTCCTAGTAAAAAATCTTCATCCCAGTATGAAAAACAATCATAAATTTTCATTATTGATCCTTATTAATTTTTAAGACTCCTATAAAGGCTTCCTGTGGTATTTCTACTCGACCAAATTGTTTAGATCTTGCTTTACCTTTTTTTTGTTTTTCAAGTAATTTTCTTTTTCTATCTGTGGCTCCACCACCATGAATTTTTGTTAAAACATCTTTTTTAAAACCTTTGATAGTTTCCCTGGCAATAACCTTTCCTCCAATCGCTGCTTGAACAGGGATCATAAAATTATGTCTTGGAATTAAATCTTTTAATTTTTCACAGACTATTCTTCCTTGAGACTGTGCAAAATCCTTATGTATCATCATTGCAAGTGCATCAACTGGTTCATTATTAACTAAAATTGCCAATTTTACTAAATCTCCTTCTCTATGGTTTGTTATCTCATAATCAAAACTTCCGTATCCACTAGTCATAGATTTTAATCGATCATAAAAATCAAAGACTACTTCATTTAGTGGTAATTCATAATTCAAAACAGCTCTAGCTCCTGAGTAGTTCAAATTAGTCTGGATTCCTCTTTTATCTTGGCACAATTTTATTATTGACCCAAGATATTGGTCTGGCGTTATTATTGTTGCTTCAATCCAGGGTTCCTCTATCAAATTAATATTAGTGGCATTTGGTAAACTTGATGGATTATGTAAATTAATCACACTTCCATTGTTTAAATGAACTTTGTAAACTACTCCTGGTGTAGTTGTTAATAAATTTAAATCAAATTCTCTTTCTAGCCTTTGAATAATTATCTCTAAATGCAACAAGCCTAAAAACCCACATCTAAAACCTAATCCCAGTGCAGATGATGATTCAGCATCATAAGAAAAACTGGAATCATTTAATTTAAGCTTAGCTAATCCATCCTTTAGTTTTTGATAATCAGAACTATCTACTGGAAACAACCCACAAAAAACTACCGGCTTACTTGGTTTAAAGCCAGGAAGAGCACTTTTTAAAGGTTCATTTGAATCACATATTGTGTCACCAACTTTTGTTTCAGATAAATTTTTTATACCTGTAATTATAAATCCAATTTCACCAGAATTTAATTCTTGAACATCTTTAGGTTTAGGCGTGAATATTCCTACTTTTTCAACAATATATTCTTGATTTGTTGACATCATTTTTATTCTCATATTTTTTGAAATTTTTCCATCTATAACTCTTATTAAAATTACAACTCCTAGATAAGCATCATACCAACTATCAACCAATAAACATTTCAAACTTGCATTCTGTGAACCCTTGGGGGGTGGTAATTTCGAAACAATTTTTTCCAAAATATCCTCAATTCCTTCTCCAGTCTTTCCAGAGCATGCAACTGCACTTTCAGTATCAATACCAATTACATCTTCAATTTGTTTTTTTGTTTTTTCTACATCTGAAGCAGGTAAATCGATTTTATTTAATACAGGTACAATTTCATGATTAATGTCCATAGCTTGATAAACATTAGCTAAAGTTTGAGCTTCTACACCTTGCGAACTATCAACAATTAAGATAGATCCTTCACATGCATATAATGATCTACTTACTTCATAACTAAAATCTACATGGCCTGGTGTATCAATTATATTTAGAATATATTCTTTTCCATCTTTAGATTTATAATTTAATTTAACTGTTTGAGCTTTAATAGTTATTCCTCTTTCACGTTCAATATCCATAGAATCCAAAACTTGCTCTTTCATTTCTCTATCTGTAAGTCCACCACATTTGTGAATTATTCGATCTGCAATTGTAGATTTGCCATGATCAATGTGTGCGATGATAGCAAAATTTCTAATATGATCGATTGTTGACATTACGATCTTAGTGTTGCACCTGTAGCTTTTTCAACCGTTGATATAATTTTTTTGCTTACATCTTCTATCTCATGTTCACTTAAAGTTTTATCTTTAGGTTCTAGTGTTACATTGAAAGCGATAGATTTCTTTCCTGATTCAATGTTATCTCCTTGATAGACGTCAAAAATTTTTACATCCTTAATCAATTCTTTATCAACTTCCTTAACTAAATTAGTAATTTCTCCAGAACTATATTTTTCATCAAAAACAAAGGCAAAATCTCTAACTACTTTTTGATAATCCGAAAAAATAAATCTATCTTTTGATTCTCTAATTTTTTTTCTTGGCTGAGGTATGTTGTCTAAAATAATTTCAAAGCCTAAAATGTTGTCGGCTTTAATATTAAGTTTTTTAAGAATAATTGGATGAATTTCCCCAAAGTATGCCAATTCTGGACCATTACGAGACCCAAGTGATAACAGACCGGATCTTCCTGGATGGTACCATTTTTTTGTTTTATTGCTTACAATTATCTTTTCAATGTTAATGCCAACTTCATTTAAAATTCTTAAAGCATCATTTTTGATATCATAAACATCAAAATTTCGTTCTTTCTCTATCCAGTTTTTTCTAGAGTACTTTCCTGTTTTAATTGCACCAATCATTGTTGACTGTTCTCCTGGTTTGCTACCTTTAAAAACTGGACCTATTTCAAACAACATTAAATCTTCAAAATTCCTATGAATATTTTTTTTAACACTAATCATTAAATTAGAGTAAAGAGATGATCTCAAAACATCTAAATCACTTGAAATTGGATTAGATAACTTAATTTTATTTTTTAATTCTGAAAAAAGGTCATCTGTTTTTGAATCCGTAAATGACCATGTAATTGTCTCTGTATAGCCTTTTGATGCAACAGATCTTTGAATAAAACGAAAAAGTTTTTGTTTATTGTTTAAGGTTTCTTTAATCTTTTCTTTTTCAGGATTTATTAAAGGAACATTTTGATAACCTTTAATTCTTATTAATTCTTCTATAAGATCTATATCTTCCTTAAGATCAGGTCTCCAAGTAGGTGGTAAAATTTTCATTTTTTTTCCACTCGCTCGTAAATAACATCCTAACGATGTTAAAATTTTTTTAATTTCTGCATTTGTAATTGAAAATCCTATGATTTTTTTAAACTTTTCTGTTTCGAAGTTAATTTTTTTTCTCTCATCTTTTACATTTCCCACAATTGAAATTTTACTTGCTTCTCCACCACAAATATCAAGTATCATACGTGCACCAAATTCTAATCCCAATTTTATAGAATTAGGATCTATACCTCTTTCAAATCTATATTTTGCGTCTGTATCAATATTTAGTATTTTAGAAGTTTTTCTAATTTGAGATGGAAAAAAATATGCAGATTCTAATAATATATTTTTAGTGGAAAGTTCAGTACTAGAACTAGTGCCACCAATAATTCCTCCAAGGCCTAAAACGCTCGATTTATCACTTATCGCACACATATTATTCTCAAGTAGGTATTTTTTGTTGTCTAGAGCTTCAAATGTCTCACCTTTTTTTGAATTTCTGACAATAATTTCTCGATCAATCCTATCAGCATCATAAGCATGCAAAGGCCTATTTAAATCAAACATTATATAATTAGTAATATCAACAATTGCAGAAACTGGTTTTAATCCTAGTGATAAAATTCTTTTTTTAAGCCAGTCAGGACTTTCTTTATTTTGAACATTCTTAATATAAACACTACCAAATGCAGCACATCCTTGTCCTTTTTCTTTTTTTAATGAAACTTTAATTGGGTTTTTAAATTTTTGATTTATTTTGAAATCAATTTGTTTTTTTAATTTACCCAAACCTGAAGATGCCAAATCTCTAGCAAGTCCTCTAACACCCAAACAATCAGGTCTATTAGGTGTAATGGCAATATCTATAGTTTTTTCTCCAGTATTTTTGAAATATTTTTCACCAATATTTTTGTCTTTTTTATCTAATTCAATAATTCCTTCTTTGTCCGAAGACTGTTCAAGTTCATAACCCGAACAAAGCATTCCATAAGATTCTATTCCTCTTATTTTTGCTACTTTTAATTTTATGTTAGTTTTTGGAATTACTACACCAGGAGGAGCATAAACTGCAAATAGTCCATCCCTAGCATTTTGAGCTCCACAGACAACTTTGACTAATTTTTCAGAACCTATATCAACATCACATAATTTTAATTTATCTGCATTAGGATGTTTTTGAGCTTTTATAATTTTACAAATAAAAAAATTATCCAAATTAATATTTGATGATTTGATATTTTCTACCTCTAGACCAATTTCTGTCAAGCAATCAGCAACTTGGTTTAAGTTTGCTTTGGTGCTTAAATGATTTTTTAACCATGATAGTGAAGTTATCATCTGCTTAAACCTCTATAATTTGATGGAACATCTAGTGGATCAAATCCATAAAATTCTAACCATCTAATATCACTTTCAAAAAATGCTCTTAGATCATTTATTCCATATTTTAACATTGCCAATCGATCAATGCCTACGCCAAAAGCATAACCTTGATATTGATTTGAATTTACTTTTGCATTTTTTAAAACGTAGGGATGTACCATTCCACAACCAAGAATTTCTAACCATTTGTCACCATCTCCTATCTTAATTTTACCGTCTTCTATTTTATATCCAATATCTACTTCTGCAGATGGCTCGGTAAAAGGGAAATGACTAGGTCTGAATCTAATTTTAACTTTATCAACTTCAAAAAATTTCTTAACAAAGTAATATAGGCAACCTTTTAAGTGACCCATATTTATATTTTTATCTATATGTAGCCCTTCTAATTGATGGAACATAGGTGAATGTGTTTGATCACTATCATGTCTATATGTTCTTCCAGGTGCAATAATTTTAAACGGTGGTTTACCATTTAACATTGTTCTAATTTGAACAGGAGATGTGTGTGTTCGCAAAAGTAAATCTTTGGAATGATCAAGATAAAAAGTGTCATGCATATCACGCGCAGGATGATTTTCAGGAGTATTAAGGGCAGAAAAATTATAATATTCATTTTCTACATCTGGTCCTTCTTCAACAGAAAAACCTATTTCTGAAAAAATAGAAGTAACCTCATCAATTACCT
>CACIML010000021.1 GCA_902587735.1 uncultured Pelagibacteraceae bacterium | reverse complement strand
TTTAATTAAATTTTCATCATAAAAATCTGTTCCTAAACTTTCATCTTCCTTAAATTTATTAATAAATAGTAAGCATGACATTAATTTTTCTTTAATATCGCAATGGGGTTTTAGCCAAAAGCCCTGTCTATCACAAATAATCTCCACTCTTACATAAGACTTGGACAAATCTTTTTTTATTAGTTCAGAAATTTTTTTATATGTATTTTTACTTTGAAGTTCATTTATAAACTTTGTTAAATTAGGAAAAATATTTGAATTATCTTTATTTATAAAATATCTAAATTTTAAAGCTTGTCCACCAGATGCTATACCTTCTCTAAATTTGCCTTCACCTCCATCAATAGCTCTAGTTCCATCATATCGAAGATTATAATCTATAGGATTTGCAATATCTGCCTTGGCTATTTCTTGAATCGTAGCCTCAGTAAGAGGTTGATTTAATTCCCAATGAATAAATGGATCATTAAATTTTTTTGAATTATTTAATATTGATTTTAAAAATGACATTTATATTAATTTTTTTTTGATTGTTTGAGCTACTCTATTAGTTTCATCTAATTTTTCATAGTTCCACGTTTCTAAATTATCATTTAATTCTTTAATAATATTAAGCTGCTTAAATAAATCTCTAAATTTTTTAAATCTGTAATCATTTGTTTGACTGGGAATTTGTGCTACATAAATTGGTTTGCCAGTTAAAGCAGCTTCAGAAATCATAGAACTTGAGTCACACATTACAACAATAAACTTGGCTAAAGACAAGCCTGATAAATATGCTTTTTTGTCAACATTATCTATAATTAAATGATTTGGTCCAAAATATTCTTTTGCTAATTTTATGGTTTTTGATGGTGTTCTTATTGAAGGTATTACTAAAAGCTGTAAGTTTTTTTTATTTATGCTGTTGTTTATTTTTGAAAAAATATTTTGGATATTTTCTTTTGTATATTTGTAGTGTTTTGTGGGACCTCCTAAAATTAAAGTTAAAATATTTTTATTTTTATTAATTTTATCTTCCAAATAATATCTGTTTTCATCAATCTCTTTCATGGTTAAATAGTGAATTGCTCCCTTTGTAGAAATTACATTCTCTCCTTGAAGATCATCATGCTCTGGAACTACTATAAAATCAAAGTTTTGCAATGAAACTTTAGGATCTTGAATATGGATGTTAAAAATTTTTTTTTGACTCTTTTGTTTTAAAAAAATTGATGGTATTACACTTTTTCTTCCACATGAAATAATCACATCAAAATTTTCTTTTATAGAGTTTTTAAATATAAATCTTTTTACTGGAGTAAATTTTGGTGGAATTAGCTTCCAAAAGTTATTCAATTCAATTTTCTCGTGAAAATAATTTAATTCTAAAGCTTTGGCTAATCCTTCTGCTTGGCTTATCATTCCATGCATTCCTTCAGTTAATAATAGCCCTTTTAATTTGCTCATTAATTACTATATAGCTTTGATATGAATCAAAATCCAACTAAACACACAAAAGTGTTAATAATTGGATCTGGGCCCGCTGGATACACTGCCGCGGTTTATGCTTCAAGAGCAATGCTAAAGCCAATTCTTGTTTATGGAATTGAACCAGGTGGACAGATGACAACAACAACTGATGTTGAAAACTACCCAGGTTTTGCTGGTGTAATTCAAGGTCCATGGTTAATGGAACAAATGAAAGAACAAGCTAAAGCAGTAGGTACTGAAATGATCGAAGATCATATAGCTTCCGTAAACTTAAAATCAAAACCGTTTGAAGCGACTGGAGATAGTGGACAAAAATATACTGCTGATTCAATAATTATTTCTACTGGAGCTCAAGCAAGATGGTTAAACTTAAAATCAGAACAAGAGTTAAGAGGCTTTGGTGTTTCTGCATGTGCTACATGTGATGGTTTCTTCTTTAAAGATAAAACTGTTGCTGTTGTTGGAGGAGGAAATGCTGCAGTTGAAGAGGCGATGTTTTTGACTAAATTTGCATCAAAAGTGAAATTAATTCATAGAAGAGATGCTTTAAGGGCTGAAAAAATGCTTCAGAGTAAATTGATGGCTAACAAAAAAATTGAAATTATTTGGGATTCTGTTGTTGAAGAAGTGATTGGTGATAAAAAACCAAAAAATGTTACTGGCCTAAAAATAAAAAACGTAAAAACAAATAAAACAGAAGAATTAAAAATAGATGGTCTTTTTATTGCTATAGGTCATGATCCAGCAACTCAATTATTTAAAAATCAATTAGATATGGATAAAGAAGGTTATTTAACTACTAAACCAGATTCTACAGAAACTAATATACCAGGAGTATTTGCAGCTGGAGACGTCAAAGATAAAATTTTCAGGCAGGCAGTAACAGCTGCTGGAATGGGCTGTATGTCGGCTCTAGAGGCAGAAAAATATTTATCTTCAAAAAATTAGCTTAAACTTTCACAGAAAGATTTAATTCGATCCATTGCAACTTTTAATTTTTCCATTGAAGTGGCATATGAAATTCTAAAGTATCCATCTAAACCAAAAGCAGATCCCTGAACAACGGCAACATTTGCTTTTTCAAGAAGTCTTTTTACAAATTCCGAATCTGTTTTTAATTTAGTCTTTTTACCTAATAACTTTTTACAGCTTGGAAATACATAAAATGCTCCATTTGGCTTTAAACAACTAATTCCTTTAATTTTATTTAAGCTATTTACAACAAAGTCTCTTCTTTCTTTAAAAGCCTCAGCTCTTACTTTAATAAAATCTTGATTACCATTTAAGGCTTCTACTGCTGCAGCCTGACTAACAGAAGATGGGTTGGAAGTTGACTGAGATTGAATTTTTCCTATAGCTTTAATTATATCTTTTGGTCCAGCTGCATACCCTATTCTCCAACCAGTCATAGCATAAGATTTACTTACACCGTTCATTGTTAAAGTTCTATCCTTCAATTTAGAGACTTGGGCTATAGTAAAAAAATTGAAATTATCATAAGTAATGTGTTCATAAATATCATCACTCAAAATATATATTTTTTTATTTTTGAGTAAAACTTTAGATAATTTTTTCATCTCATCTTTTGTGTAACCTGATCCAGTTGGATTTGATGGTGAATTAAGTATCAACCATTTTGTTTTTTTAGTGATGGTTTTTTTTAGTTTTTTTGGAGTTAGCTTGAAATTATCATTTTCACTACATTTTATTATTTTTGGTTTACCACCAGCTAACAAAACCATGTCGGGATATGAAACCCAAAAAGGAGCTGGGATTATTACTTCATCACCTTTGTTTAAAGTAGCCATAAATGCATTATAAAGAACTTGCTTTCCACCCGTTCCAACTGTTATTTGATCAGTTGAGTATTTTAAATCATTTTCTCTTTCAAATTTTTCTACAATCGCTTTTTTTAAAGCAGGAGTTCCATCAACAGCTGTATATTTAGTGTCACCATCTTTAATGGCTTTTATAGCAGCTTCTTTAATATTATCAGGCGTATCAAAGTCTGGTTCACCGGCGCCTAATCCAATAACATCTTTTCCTGCGGCTTTTAGTTCTCTAGCTTTTTGAGTGACCGCAATTGTTGGCGATGGTTTTATACGTTTTAAACTGTCGGATATTATGCTCATTGAAAAATATTAATATTCTAATACCTTGTTTAATATATGCAAAATACTTATCAAGATTTAATTACAGATATTCAAAGTAAAAACCCAGAAATAAGTGGAAAACTTGAAGGGGGTAAAAAATTTAAACTTGTAACAAACTTTAAGCCTGCAGGAGATCAGCCAGAGGCAATAAAAAAATTAGTTAATAGTGCAAATAAAGGCGAATTTAATCAAGTTCTACTTGGGGTTACAGGTTCTGGTAAAACTTTTACAATGGCTAATGTCATTGAAAAAACTAATAGACCTTCATTAATTTTGGCTCCTAATAAAACTTTGGCTGCTCAACTTTATGGGGAGATGAAAAATTTTTTTCCAGAGAATGCTGTTGAATACTTCGTTTCTTATTATGATTATTATACTCCAGAAGCTTATGTGCCCAGGTCAGATACTTACATTGAAAAGGAAGCTTCTATAAATGAACAAATAGATCGTATGAGACATTCATCAACAAGATCGCTATTAGAAAGAGATGACGTTCTAATAGTTGCAAGTGTATCATGCATCTATGGTTTAGGCTCTGTTGAAGCTTATAGTAAAATGACCATAACTCTTCAAAAAAACTCTGAATATAATAGAGAACAAATTATAAAATCATTGGTTAACTTACAATACAAGAGAAATGATCAAAATTTTTATAGAGGAACATTTAGAGCTAGAGGAGAATATCTAGAAATTTTCCCTTCACATTTAGAAGATCGTGCATGGAGGTTAAGTTTATTTGGTGACAAATTAGAAAAAATAGAAGAATTTGATCCTCTAACTGGAAATCATGTTAAAGACTTAAGATTAATTAAAATATATGCTAACAGTCATTATATCACTCCAAAACCCACTATAGAGCAAGCAATAATAAATATTAAAAAAGAGTTAGACATCACTCTCAAAAAACACAAAGAACAAAATAAATTACTTGAAGCACAACGTTTAGAAGAAAGAACTAAATTTGACTTGGAAATGATTGAGGCAACAGGATCTTGTGCTGGAATTGAAAATTACTCAAGATTTTTATCAGGTAGAAAACCTGGTGAACCACCCCCTACACTGTTTGAATATTTTCCAGATAACACTTTAATATTTGTAGATGAGTGTCATGTAACTGTTCCTCAATTAAATGGAATGTTTAAAGGAGATAGGTCAAGAAAAAGTACTCTTGCCGAATATGGATTTAGGTTGCCTTCATGTATGGATAATAGGCCACTTAAATTTGAAGAATGGAATATGATGAGAACTCAAACAATTTTCGTATCTGCCACACCAGGACCATGGGAACTAGAGCAAGTAAAAGGGAAATATATTGACCAAGTAATTCGACCAACAGGACTAATTGATCCACCTGTTGAAGTAAGGCCTGCAAAAAATCAAGTGGATGATTTAATGCATGAATGTAAAAAAACTATTGAAAAAAATTATAGGGTCTTAGTTACAACTTTAACGAAGAGAATGGCTGAAGACTTAACTGAATATCTTCATGAAAATGGAATTAAAGTTAGATACATGCACTCTGATATTGATACGCTTGAAAGAATTGAAATTATGAGAGATTTAAGAATGGGTGTGTTTGATGTTCTTGTTGGTATTAATCTTTTAAGAGAAGGATTGGATATTCCAGAATGTGCACTAGTTGGAATTTTAGATGCTGATAAAGAAGGTTTTTTAAGATCGGAAAGATCATTAATACAAACAATTGGAAGAGCTGCAAGAAATTTAGATGGTAAAGTTATTTTATATGCTGATAAAAAAACTAATAGTATTAATAAAGCCATTGAAGAAACAGATAGAAGAAGAACTATTCAGGTAAAGTACAATAAAAAAAATAACATTAGTGCAACAACAATAAAAAAAGAGATAAGCGATGTTTTAGAAAGTGTTTATGAAAAAGATTATATAAAAGTTGGAACCAATGAAAATATTGGAGGAAATCTTAAAAAACACTTAAAAGTTTTAAACAAAAAAATGAAGGAATCTGCATCAAATCTAGAATTTGAAGAAGCCGCTAAGATAAGAGACGAAATTAGAAAACTTGAAAGTACGGAATTAGAGATTACACTAAATCCTAAAGTAAAACAGCACAGTCCAAATAATAAAATTTATCCAAAAGGAAGATCAACTATGGGTATGCCAGGAACAAGAGCAAAAAAAGGAAAGAAAAAATGGAAGCAAATAAAATAATTATAACTGGTGGTGCTACAAGAATTGGCGCCGCAATTGCAAATAAACTATCTGGTCCTGGGGTGGAAATTGTAATTCATTATAATAAATCAAAATTAAATGCTGAAAAATTAAAAAAAAAATTATCAAAAAATTTAACAAAAGTATATTTGATCAAAGGAGACTTGAGTAAAGAAACTGATTTAAAAAAAATAGTAAAATTTTGTAAAAAAAAATTAAAATATTTTGACTGTTTAATAAACAATGCTTCATTGTTTGAAAATGATAAATTAAAAAATTTTACTACTGACAGTTGGGGAAAACATTTAAGAACAAACTTAAGAGCCCCAGCATTATTATCAAAAGAATTTGCAAAAAACATTAAAGGTGAAAATAACAATATTATAAACATTATTGACCAGAGAGTTTTTAAATTAACTCCATTCTTCTTTTCATACACAATAAGCAAGACTGGCCTGTATACTATGACAAAAACTAGTGCTATAAGCTTAGCCCCAAAAATAAGAGTAAATGGGATTGCCCCAGGACCAACTCTTAAAAATAAACGACAAAGTGAAAAACATTTTAGAAAACAATATTTAGCCACACCTTTAAAAAGACAAGTTAATGTATTAGAAATTTGTAATACAGTTGACTTTTTTATTAAGAACAGATCAATTACTGGACAAGTGGTGGCTGTTGATAGTGGTCAAAATTTGAACTGGCAAACACCAGATATAATGGGTGGAAAAGAGTGAAAAAAAGTAATCTAAAAATTATTAAAATAGGAAAAACTTTATTTAATTATGAGAAAAAAATTCTAATAAAAGATCTAACTTTAAATTTAAAACTAGGTTACTTCGATTTTGAAAAAAATAAACCACAGAAAGTAAAGTTTACATTAGAAATTGACTACAAAGATAAAAAACCAACTAATGATAAAGATTTAAAATCAATAGTTAATTACGACAAAATAGTTAAACTAATAAAAAAATTAGTAAAAAATAAACATTACAACTTTCTTGAAACACTGGCAGAAGATGTTTTTGATGAATTATTTAAAGATAAAAGAATTGATAAAATAAATCTTAAAATAGAAAAATTAGAAATTATGAAAGACTGTTCATCAGTTGGAATAAAAATTTCTAAAAAAAGAAACTATGAAAAGCTCTGATCTTGGCAAAGAAGTAATAAAAAAAAGAACTTTCTTTAATACCTAAAAGCCCAGGAGTTTATAGAATGATAAACCACAAGGGTGATATTCATTATGTTGGGAAGGCAAAAAACTTACCTAACAGACTTAAGAGCTATGTTTCGGAAAAAAACCATATAATTAGAACAGAAAGAATGTTGGCACAAACTCATAAAATAGAAATTACAACAACTTCTAATGAAAGTGAGGCTTTGCTTTTGGAGGCAAATTTAATAAAAAAATTTAGACCAAAGTTCAATATTTTACTTAAAGACGATAAATCATTTCCATTTATATACATTGGCAAGAAAGATAAGTGGCCGCAACTAACTAAACATAGAGGAAAAAAAGATAAAGATGGGTTTTATTTTGGTCCATTTGCATCTGCTGGTTCAGCAAATTGGACAATCAAAATGCTTCAAAAAATATTTCAAATCAGAGTTTGTGATGAAAGCACATTTAAAAATAGAAAACGTCCATGTATTTTATATCAAATCAAAAGGTGTTCTGCGCCATGTGTAGAATATGTAGATGAAGCTGAATATAAAAACTCTGTTGAAGATGCGATAAAATTTGTTTCTGGAAAATCAAGAGAAATTCAAAAAAATTTATCCAAACAGATGGAGGAAGCAAGTGAAAAACTAGATTTTGAAAAAGCTTCAATGCTTAGAGATAAAATTAAATCATTAAATATAATTCAATCCTCTCAAAAAATTAATGAATCTAATTTAGTAGATGCTGATGTAATTGCGGCATATAAAGAATCTGGCAAAACTTGTGTTCAAGTATTTTTCTACAGATCTAAACAAAATTGGGGAAATCAATCTTATTTTCCTAAACATGACCCTGATCAAAATGTTTCTGAAATTATGTCTTCATTTATAATGCAGTTTTATGAAAATAAAAATGTTCCAAAATTAGTTATTTTAAATCATGATATCAAAGATAAAAAATTAATTGAAAAAACATTAAGTTCAAAAGAAGATAAAAATATTGCAATTACAATTGCAAAAAAAGGATCCAAGTTAAATGTTGTTTTGCTAGCAGAAAAAAATGCAAAAGAATCTTTAAATAGAAAAATTTATGAAGCAAATAATAATAAAAATTTATTTGAAAGAATAAATCAAAAATTCAATATTAAAAATAATATTAGTTTAATTGAAGTTTATGATAACAGTCACATTCAAGGAACAAATAGTGTTGGTGCGATGATTGCTTTTGGAGAAGAGGGATTTATAAAAAAAAGATATAGAAAATTTGATATCAAAACAAAAAGTACTGAAAATGATGATTATGCAATGCTTAAAGAAGTACTGAGTCGAAGATTCAAAAGAGCTTTGTTGGAAAAAGGTAATTATTTATCATTTCCTGATCTTTTATTAGTTGATGGTGGAAAAGGACAGTATAGCACAACAAGAGAGGTCTTAAATGAATTTGGTTTACATGACTTGCCAATTATTGCGATTGCAAAAGGAAAATTTAGAAATAGTGGCAATGAGACTTTTTTTCATAATGGTAAAAGCTTTAAATTTGAAAAGAATGATCCAACACTTTTCTTTTTACAAAGGTTAAGAGACGAAGCTCACAGGTTTGCAATTAGTGCACATAGAGCTAAAAGAAAAAAAGGTATAAGCAAGTCTCTCTTAGATCAAATTAATGGTATTGGATCTATAAGAAAAAGAGCCTTATTAAATCATTTTGGGTCGGCAAGAGCAGTAGAATCTGCAAGTTTTGATGAAATTAAATCAGTCGAAGGTGTTGAAGAAAAAGTAGCAAAAAAGATATATAATTTTTTTCACGAATAATATGAAAATAAAAATACCAAATATTTTAACTATTGGCAGAATAATAATTGTGCCTTTTTTTGTTTTGGCTTTTTATCTACCGGGTTTTTATGGTGATTTTATTGCATTTGCATTATTTATTGCAGCTTCGTTTACTGATTTTCTAGATGGATTGCTAGCTAGAATGTTTAAAGAAGAATCTAAACTTGGAGAATTATTAGATCCAATTGCAGATAAAATAATTGTAGCAGCGGCTTTAATTTTGTTGGTAATGAACGGAACAATTAAAAATTATGAAGTATTAGCGGCAATTATAATTTTAACTCGGGAAATATTGATTTCTGGATTAAGAGAATTTTTAGCTAAAGGGCAAATAAAAATGCCTGTTTCAAATTTGGCAAAATTGAAAACATTTTTACAAATGTTTTCAATAGCAATTTTATTAACGGGTGAAACAGGAAATAAAATTTTAAATTTCCAAGATTACAATGCTCAAACAATTGGAATAATCTTATTATGGTTATCAGCTTTTTTAACTTTATATACTGGATATGAATACCTTAGAAAAGGTATTGATCATGCTATTTCTGAAGATGAAAAAAATTAAGCAGCTTTCTTTTTTCGAACCAATTTGTCATAACTTGTAGATAAATCCAAAATAAGATTACATACTTTGTAATTGTGTTCGGCAATCTTTGAGACAGGAGTAACTTCTGCTGCTGTGCCGGTAAGAAAACACCCAATAAAATTAGAAAGTTCATCTAGTGAAATTTTTCTTTCATTAATTTTTATATTTTTAGATTTTGCTATTTCAATTACTGTTCGCCTAGTTATGCCATCTAAAAAAGAATCTGGTATTGGTGTATGAAGTTCTCCATTTTTATCTTTAAAAAATATATTTGCCCCAGTTGCTTCAGCAATATTGCCTTCATGATCAAGCATTAATGAATCTGTATATCCATCTCTTTCAGCCTCATGTTTTGAAAGAGTGCAAATCATATATAATCCTGAAGCCTTAGTGTCCCAAGGAATTGTGTCGGGGGAAGGTCTTCTCCACTTAGAAACATTTAATTTTATTCCTTCACTTTTTAATTTTGGATCAAAATAAGAACCCCATTCCCATGCTGCAATTGCTACATGTATTTTTGTATATTGCGCTGAAACTGCCATCATTTCACTTCCTCGCCAAGCAAAAGGCCTAATGTATCCGTTTCGGACATTTTGAACTGAAACAATTTTCTTAGTAGCTTTATTAATTTCATCTTTTGAATAAGGAATTTTAATGTCCATTCTTTTTGCAGAATGATAAAGTCTACCTGTATGTTCTTCTAGCTTGAATATTTCCCCATCATAAACTCTTAATCCTTCAAATACACAGCTTGCATAATGCAATCCGTGACTAAGAGCATGGAGTTTCACTTCTTGCCAATGAACAAGATCATTGTTGTACCAAATTTTGCCTTCTCTTTTATCGTAGGGTATCATTAGATTTATTTTCTTCAAAAATTATCTTTGTATATATAATATGTCAATATAACTTACCAATATGCATGAACTTTTATATTTAAAAGATGATCAATTGAAAGAATTCATTGAAAAGCTCTTTATAGGTTATAGGGAATCTTTTTCTGATGCAAAAAAAACATTGGATAAATATTCAATTGGGATAGCACATCATAAAGTTATTCATTTGTTGTCCATTTATAAAGGCATAACAATTTCAGAATTATTAAAAAAATTAAAAATTACCAAACAAAGTTTAAATAGAGTTATAAAAGATCTAATAAAACTAGATGCAATATCTTTTACAAAAGATAAAAAAGACACAAGATTAAAGCACATTTTTTTAAGTAAAAAAGGTGAAAAACTTTTTGATGAAATTTTTTCAGTTCAAAAAAAAAGAATTCATAAGGCCTTTCTCAATTCAACTTCAGAAGAAGTTTTATTCTTTGACAACGTTTTAAAAAAAATAATTCATGAATAAATTTATTGGCCATATACTTGTTGTTGATGATGATGACGGAATAAGAAATTTAGTAAAACAATATTTAACTGAAAATAATTTTTTGATTACAACTGCAAATAACGCAGAAGATGCAAAAGAAAAAATTTCAATAATTAAATTTGATTTAATAGTTTTGGATATAATGATGCCAGGTAAAACTGGATTAGAGTTTACTTTAGAAAATAAGAATAAAATTAATACACCAATTATTCTTTTAACTGCAAAAGGTGAAGCTACTGAAAGAATAAAAGGATTAGAGGTTGGAGCTGACGATTATTTACCAAAACCTTTTGAACCAAAAGAACTAATTTTAAGAATTAAAAATATTTTAGATAAAACGAAAAGTAAAAATCAAAAAAAAATTATTGAATTTGATAATATTAAAATAAATTTAAGTAAGTCATTAATAGTTCAAAATAAAAAAGAATTTAAAATAAATAATACAGAAAAAATTATACTAGAAAAAATGATTAATGCTCCTGGTCAAACTTTTTCAAGAGAATCTATTGGAAAATTAATTGATCTAGATAAAGAAAGATCTATTGATGTTATAATAACAAGATTAAGAAAAAAAATTGAAGTAGATCCTAAAAATCCAAAATACTTACAAACAATAAGAGGAGCTGGTTATGTTTTATGGATTGAGTAGATTTATCAAAAATCTTTTACCTAAAAGATTATTTTACAGAGCATTATTAATTGTTGCAGCTCCTATAATTATTTTACAAATAACTATTTCTATAGTTTTTTTTGATAGCCTTTGGATAAAAACTAACAAAGGAATGACTAGAGCTTTAGTTGGAGAGATTGCAACTTTTATAAGTGCATATGAAAATGAGGAGTATAATAAAGATTCATTAGTTAATCTTTTTGAGAAAAATTTATATTTTCATGTAAAATTTGAGCCATCAAAATTATTACCTAAAGATGATCCTCAAAGATGGTTCAGTCCTATTGATAGAACTTTAAGAAGAGAATTAAAATCTAAACAATTTAATTATTGGTTTGATACAACTTCCTATAAAAGTTTAATTGATTTAAGAATTAAATATTTAAATGGATATTTTCAATTTTATATTCCAAAAGAAAGAGTAACAACCAGTTCTGCAAGAATGTTTGCGCTATGGATAACTTTGCCTGCTTTTTTATTGATTGCTATTTCGTTAATTTTTTTGAAAAATCAAACTAGACCAATAACAAATTTAGCTAAAGCATCGGCAAAATTTGGAAGAGGTGAAGAATTAGATGAATTTAGACCTTCGGGTGCACTTGAGATAAGACAGGCAGGATATGAATTTGACAAAATGAGAAAAAGAATAATTCGTCATCTAAATCAAAGATCAGAAATGTTGTCAGGAATTAGTCACGATCTTAGAACACCTTTAACAAGAATTAAATTGCAGCTAGCATTTATAAAAGATCAAGAGATTGCAAAAAAATTATCGAATGATGTGCAGGATATGGAAAAAATGTTAAATGAATATTTACAATTTGCAAGCTCAGGTTTTTCAGAAAAAACAGAAAAATTTAATATAGCTGATTTAATATTAAATAGTATTGATAAGTATGAAAATAAAAATATTTCAACAAATTTAGATAAAACAATTTTTATGAATGGCAGAAAAATTCTAATTCAAAGATGTCTTAATAATCTTATTGATAATAGTATAAAATATTCAAATAATATTGATATCCAATTAGCTAAAAGTAAAGATTTCTTGTCTTTAATAATAGACGATGATGGTCCAGGAATTCCAGAAAAAGAATATGATAATGTTTTTAAACCATTTTATAAGATAGATAAAAGTAGAGGTGACTCTAAATCTAGCGTAGGTCTTGGAATGTCCATTGCTTCAGATGTAGTTAAATCACATGGAGGCAACATTGCATTAGACAAATCTCCACAAAATGGTCTTAGAGTTAAAGTCACCTTCCCTTTTTAGTTTTTTTTTTTAAATAATTTTTTTCTAATTTTTTTATTTTTTTTTCTAAATTTTCAATTCTTTTATTTAAGATTTCTGTTTCTTCTTTGCTGGTCAGTTTCATTTTAAAAATTATTTCATCTCTTTTTGTGTTTAATATAGTAATGATTTCAGAACTTAAATCTCTATAAGATATAAGACCCTGCTCAAATAACTTCGCTAATTTATCAATTACAAATTTTGACTTTGACATATATTCATTTATAAAATGAATATATTCTACCTTTATTATTTAAAAATGTTTATTAATAATTTTGACCCAGTTGCATTTCAAATTTTTTCCTTTGAAATAAGGTGGTATTCTTTAGCATATATTTTTGGAATTATATTTGGATGGCTTTATTGCAAAAAAAAATTAATTAAAGATGAAAAACTGCTTAATTTATTTGATGATCTAATAGCTTATTTAATAATAGGAATTATCATAGGTGGTCGCTTGGGTTACGTTATATTCTACAATTTCAATTATTATTTGAATAATTTTACTGAAATATTAATGGTTTGGAATGGAGGAATGTCTTTTCATGGTGGATTAATAGGGGTTGTTTTGGCAACCACAATATTTTGTAAAAAACATAAAATTAATTCATATATTTTTTTAGATTTAATTGCTTTAGTTGCTCCAATTGGATTATTTTTAGGAAGAGTAGCAAATTTTATTAACTCAGAACTTTATGGTAGGGAAACAGATGTTTTTTGGTCAGTAAAATTTGTTGCTGTTGATAATATATCAAGGCATCCTTCACAAATATACGAGGCTATATTTGAAGGATTAATTCTTTTCTTTCTATTAAATCATTTTTCAAAAAAAGATAATTTTAAAAATCCAGGATTAATTTCATCAATGTTCTTAATATTTTATTCTTTTTTTAGATTTACATTAGAATTTTTTAGAGAACCAGATTTTCAAATTGGCTACTTAATATATCAACTAACTCTTGGACAATTTATTAGTATTGTATTTTTCTTTTTAGGAATTTTTTTATATTTTAAAAAAAATGAAAATTAAAAAAAATGATATTTTAACCGTAGATAAATATATTTACGAAGCGCTATATAATAGAAGATCTGGTTATTATATGAAAAACAATCCTTTTGGAAAAAGTGGTGATTATATAACCGCTCCAAACATTTCAATATTATTTTCAGAAATGATTGCAATATGGATAATTTTATTCTGGGAAAATTTAAAATGTCCTAAAAAATTTAATCTCATTGAATTAGGTGGTGGTAATGGTGAAATGATGAAACAAATAATTAAAACATTTGATAGGTTTTTATCATTTAAAAATTCCTGTAAAATTAATATTTTGGAAAAAAGTATTTATTTAAAAAAAATTCAAAAAAAAAAACTAAAAAATAAAAATATTAAATGGTTAAAAAATTTAAATGAAGTGTCAAATATCCCAAGCATATTTATTGGAAACGAATTTTTTGATGCTTTGCCAATTAAACAATTTATTAAAAAAAATAACAAGTGGTATGAGAGAAATGTGAAATTTTTTCAATTAAACAGACCAAAATTTATAGATATTTTAATTGATATAAAAAAATTTGAAAAAAAAATTGGTTTTAAAATTTCTCATAAACAGAAATTTATTGAATATTCACCATTGGCGATCGAATATTTAAAAATAATTTCAAAGAAAATAAATTCAAATAATGGAGGAATATTAATTATTGATTATGGGTATTGGAACAAAAATATGAAAAACACTCTTAAATCAATATCTAATCACAAATTTGACAAAGTACTAAGTAATTTTGGTAATTCTGACATCACATATAATATTAGTTTTAAGTTTTTAGAAAAAATTTTAAAAAAATTTAATTTAAAAATATGTGGAATGACAAACCAAAAAAACTTTCTTATAAATCTTGGAATATTAAAAAGAGCAGAAATTATTTCTAAAAGTTTACCCTTTTCAAAAAAAGCAGATGTATATTTTAGAGTTAAAAGATTAATTGATAAAAACTCAATGGGTGAACTATTTAAAGTCATGCTAGCAACTAAAAAAAATGTTAATTTTCAAACAGGATTTTTAAATTGATAAAATCAAAAAAACTTTCAAAATTTACAAATATAAAACACGGTTTCTTTAATAAAAAAGGAGGAAAATCTAAAGGAATATATAAAAGTTTAAATTGTGGCATAGGCTCATCTGATTCAAAAAAAAACGTAAAAAATAACTTAAATATAGTTTGTAAAAAAATTAATTGTTCTTCTAGAAAACTTATTTTGTTAAACCAAATTCATAGTAACAAATTTTATTTTATAAAAAAAAATTTTAAATTTAACAAAAAAAAATTAAATGGAGATGCCTTAATTACTAACGTCAAAAATATTGCTTTAGGTGTCTTAACAGCTGACTGTGTACCAATATTGATTTATGATAAATATCTCAAAATTATTTCTATAATCCATGCTGGATGGAAAGGTGCCTATATGGACATAATTAAAAAAGTAATTAAATTTTTAATTAGTAATGGAAGTAATTCCCGAGATCTAATTGCAATAATTGGACCAAGTATTTCACAAAAAAACTATGAAATACAAAAAGATTTTAAAGAAAAATTTCTTAAAAAAGACAAAAAGAACAAAATCTTTTTTAAATTTATAAAAAATAAAACATATTTTAGCCTTAATAAGTATATTTACTCACAATTGAAAGAATTGGGTGTTAATAAATTAGAATTAATTAACAAAGATACATTTGATCCAAAAAATAATTTTTTTAGTGCAAGAAGGTCTATCCATGATAAAGAAAATGATTATGGTAGAAATATTTCAATAATTATGATTAAATAGGGTTCTCACAAAAATGAAGCTTCTTACAGGAAACAGTAATAAAAGCCTCAGTCAAAAAATATCAAAACAATTAAAAACAAAATTGGTCCATTCTAGTATTAAAAAATTTTCAGATGGAGAAATTTATATAGAAATAAACGAGAACATAAGAGGTAATAGTATATTTTTAATTCAATCTGTTTCCTCGCCTGCTAATGACAATTTAATGGAATTACTATTGTGTATTGATGCTCTTAAAAGGTCTTCCGCAAAGAATATTACAGCTGTCATTCCTTACTTTGGTTATGCGAGACAAGATAGAAAAGTTGCTCCAAGAACATCTATATCAGCAAAATTAGTTTCTAATTTAATTACAAAAGCTGGAGCAGATAGAGTTGTTACTGTTGATTTGCATGCTGGTCAAATTCAGGGTTTTTTTGACATTCCAGTTGATAACCTTTTTGCAACCCCAATTTTTGCAAGACATGTTAAAAAAAGTTTAAGTAAAAAAAATTTAATTTGTGTAGCTCCTGATGTTGGTGGAGTTGAAAGAACAAGAGCACTTGCAAGAAAATTAGATATTGGTATAGCAATAATTGATAAAAGAAGACCTTCTCCAGGAAAATCTCAAGTAATGAATGTTATTGGAAATGTTAAAGATAAAACTTGTATAATTATTGATGATATAATTGACTCTGGTGGAACTATAGTAAATGCAGCACAAGCTTTAATTAATAGAGGAGCAAAAGAAGTACATGTTTATATAACTCATGGAGTTTTGAGTGGCGCTGCAGTTGATAGAATTAGAAAATCTAGAATAAAAAAATTAGTTATTACTGATACAATTCATAATTCTGATAAGATAAAAAAAGCTAAGAATATAGAGGTATTAACGATATCCAACTTATTGGCAGAAGCAATTAAAAGAATTTCAAACTCAACATCTGTATCCGACTTATTCAAATAATCTTCTTGAGTTATAAATAACATGTGATAAAAAACTTTGTTTTTATGAATTCAATTGAAGCAAGTATTAGAAATACAAATACTAAAGGTGAAGTTAATGCTCTTAGATCCAAAGGTATAATTCCGGCAATAGTTTATGGTGGAAAAAACCAGAACCAAAAAATTTCAATTTCAAAAAAAATAATAAAACTATTAGCAGATAAAGAAAATTTTTTGTCAAATATTTTAACATTAAACATTGAAGGTAATTCTCAAAATGTTTTACCAAGAGAAATAAAATTTGATACAATAACTGATGAACCAATTCATGTAGACTTTTTAAGAATAGTTGGAGGTGCAAAAATAGCTTTGGAGATCCCAGTTAAATTTATAAACAATGAAAAATCACCAGGATTAAAAAGAGGTGGAGTGCTTAATATTGTCAGAAGAAAAGTTGAATTAAAATGTCCTACAGAAAATATTCCTGATGAATTAATTGTAGATTTAGAAAATAAAGATATCGGTGAAAGTTTTAAAATTTCATCAATCAAATTACCTGAAGGTGTAACGCCAACAATTCAAGGAAGAGATTTTGTTGTAGCAACACTTGCTGCACCAACAGTTATTAAAGAACCAGAAAAACCTGCTGAGGAAACTGCTGAAGGTGCTGAAGG
>CACIML010000020.1 GCA_902587735.1 uncultured Pelagibacteraceae bacterium | reverse complement strand
ATTTATGGAGTTTTGATCATTTATATTTTCAACATGATAAACAAAAATTCTTGGTAAATATAATAAACCAGCCATCCAAGAAATAACCGCTATTAAATGTAAACTTTTAAATAATAAATAACTATTCATAATTTAAACAGGGGCATTTTTTTAAGTGAGATGGGCATTTTATTTTTGGAGGACAAAGATAATCGTTAAATTTATATTCATCTTTTTTAATTATTAATTCTGACATGGACTTTATAAAGTCTTCATTTGTACCTAATGCTGGTATTCTTGTATATTGTTTACATCCATTATCCATTGCTAATTTTTTATACTCTATATCAAGCTCAACTAAAGTTTCTGAATGCTCAGATACAAATGCTATAGGAACCAAAACAATATGTTTTCCATTTTTTGCATTCTCTATAATTGTGTCATCTGTCGAAGGTCCAATCCACTTTAATGGACCAACTCTACTTTGATAACTTAAAATCCAATCTAAATTATGATGATTTAAATTTTCAATTATTTTATTTACTGATTGTTCCACCTGCCATTGGTATGGATCACCTTTTTTAATATTTTTTTCTGGCAATCCATGCGCAGAAAAAATTAATTTAAAGTTTTTTAAATCTTTTATTTTTTTATTTATTTTTTTTGTGTGAGCATTAATAAAATTTTTATCTGTTGGATAGCAGCAAATAACGCTTGTTTTTATTTTATAATTATTTTTTTTACAAACATCGTTCCATTCTTTAATAGAAGAACCAGAAGTTGCTGCAGAATATTGTGGATAAAGAGGCATTAATATTATTTCATCTGGATTATACAATTTAACATTTTTAATTATTTCTTCAGCCCTCGGGTGCCAACATCTCATAACTATAAAACATTTATACTCCTCACTTTTTTCATTTTGGTTAAGTTTTTTTTCCAGGGCTGTTGATTGATCTTCTGTTAGTTTTAAAATTGGTGATGAACCACCTAATTCTTCATATATTTTTTTTGCAATAGGAGTCCTTCTGTTCGCAATTAATTTTGCCAATGGATATCTTAAAAATGTAGGTAAATTTAAAATTGCCGGATCATTAAATAAATTAAACAAAAAAGGTTTTACATTTTCTAATTTATCTGGTCCTCCTAAATTAAATAATATTACAGCTTTTTTCATTTAATAATCTTTTACAAGTTTAACCAAATAATCAACTTGCATTGGGTTGGTTTCAGGCATAACTCCATGCCCTAAATTAAATATATATGGATGATCTTTAAAAATATCTAAATATTTTAAAACTTCTTTTTTTAAACTTTCTTTATCTGCTAATAATATTTTTGGATTAAGGCCGCCTTGAACTGGTATTTGTATTTCCTTAGATATAAAAATTGGATCTATATCATAATCAATACTAATTACATCTGGTTTAACAAATTCACAAAATTTTTTATAATTTTTAATTCCTCTGGGAAAACAAATTACAGGCACACTTAAAGACTCAACATAGTTAACTAAATTTAATGTTGGTGTATAAACATAATTAGGAAGATCTTTTTCATCTAACAATCCTGCCCAACTATCAAATATCTGTATAACTGTTGCTCCATTTTTTATTTGATGTTCAATATGGACTTTAATAAATTTTTCTAAAATTATTAATATTTTATTAATTAAAAATTTATCTTTAAAAAAATCTCTTATTAATTCTTTTTTGGGTGAATGTTTATTAATCATATAAACTAATAATGTCCATGGGGCTCCAACAAATCCTATTACATCTTTATTTTTAGTTAATTTATTTTCTTTAACTTTTTTTATTGATTTATAAATAGGATATAATTTATTTAAAAAATCTTTTTCATTAATATTAGATATTTTTTCTAGATTAATAGAACCTAACTCTGGACCAAAATTCTTTTTAAATTCAACTTCTTGATTTAAACCATAAGGAACCATTAATATATCTGAAAAAATTATAGCAGCATCTAATTCAAATCTTTTAAGAGGCTGTAAAGTAATTTCAGATGATAAATTCTCATTTAAACATAAATTAATAAAATTAGGATTTACTTTTCTAATTTCTCTAAATTCAGGCAAATACCTTCCAGCTTGTCTCATTAACCATATAGGTTTATTGGTTGTTTTTTTGTTTATTATTGTTTCTTGAATAGGAGTCATAATAATAAGTAAATATTTAAGTATAGTATTAGTTATATGTTATGTGAATAAAGAGAGTTATTTTTTATAAACACTTTATTCAACAATTATTCACAATTAATACTTATTAAAAGTACTTGTATATTAGTTAATTTGAAGCGTACCTATGATTTATAAAATGAATGTATATTAGTTAATTCACATGTTTAAATATGTTTATAAAATAAGGTTTTTACACCATTAAAACAAAATAATTTTAATTATGAAAAATAAGCTTAATAATACATAGATATAAACATTTTATTTATGACTAATACATACCAAATATATTTAATTTCTGATTCTACTGGTGAAACCTTAGATAGAATTTTTTTGGCTTTAAAAGCTCAATTTAAAAACTTTAATTATAAAATTCATCAATGTTCTTTTACTAGAACAGAAAATCAAATTTTAAAAATATTAGATGTTTGTAAAAAAAATAAAAATTCAATTATTTTATATACAATTGTTGATGATAATTTAGCCAGATTATTAGTTCAAGAAAGTAACAAATCTAAAATTCCATGCTTTGGAGTGTTAGGAGAATTAATTCTTAGTTTTTCAAAATTACTTAACCAAAAAGCATCACATATTCCTAGCGGTCAACATGTTTTAAATGAAGAATATTATAATAGAATTGAAGCTATACAGTTTACAATGAATCATGATGATGGAAATTTAATAAACGATATAGAAAAATCAGATATAATTTTATTAGGGGTTAGCAGAACAAGCAAAACACCAACTTCTATTTATTTAGCAAACAAAGGTTTGAAAACATCTAATATTCCTCTAGTTAATGAAAACTCAATACCTGAACTTTTAAAGAAAAAACCGAAAATAGTGTGTGTTGTTGGACTAACTAGCGAAGCAGAAAGGTTACTAGATATAAGAAAAAATAGAATGAATACATTGCAAGAAACAGACAATATAGATTATACAAATTTTGAAAACATTTCAAAAGAAATAGAAGATGCAAAAAAAACATTTAAAAAATATAAATGGCCTGTAATAGATGTAACAAGAAAATCAGTAGAAGAAATAGCGGCATCAGTTATTAAAATTTATGAAATTTCAAAAGAAAATGTTTGATAAAATTATTCTTGCATCAAAAAGTCAAGTTAGAAAAAAAATTTTAGAAGAAAATGGAATTGATTGTATTGTTGAGCCATCTAATATTGATGAAGATTTAATTAAAGAAAGTTTGTTAAAAGAAAATGCAACTCCTAAATTAATTTCAAAAAATTTGGCAGAATTGAAAGCAAATAAAGTAAGCCAGAAAAAAAATGGAAATTTAGTATTAGGAGCCGATAGTGTTATTAATTTAAATGGAGAAATTATTTCAAAACCATTAAATAGAGATGAAGCTTTAGTAATTCTTAAAAAATTAAATGGGAAAAAACATCAATTAATTAGTTCTGTTTGTATATCAAAAAACGGTTCTATGATATGGAATTATACAGATATTGCAATTCTGACAATGAAACAAATGAGTGAAGATGAATTAAAATTATATTTAATGAAGATTAATGACAAAGAATTATATGCTTATAATGTCTATCAAATTGAGGGTGAGGGAAGATCTTTATTTTCAAAAATAGAAGGGAATGAAAGTACAATTATGGGATTGCCCATAAATCAAATAAAAGAATATTTAAATAATTTTAAATGAAAAAATATTTAGTTATAGGAAACCCAATAGAACATTCTTTATCACCTAAACTACATAATTATTGGATTAAAAAAAATAAGATTGATGCAGTTTATGATAAAAAATTAATTAATGAAGCTGATATAGAAGATTTAATTTTTCAAGTTAAAAAAGAAAATATTAGTGGAATAAATGTAACTGTTCCGTTCAAAAAAAAAGCTATTTCATTTGTAGATGAGCTGACTTCTGAAGCTAATGAATCTCAATCAATAAATACTATTTATAAAGAAAACGATAAGGTAATTGGTCATAATACAGATATGGCAGGATTTGAGCTTGGATTAAGGTATGTAAATTATGATGTTAAAGATAAAAAAATATTTATTTTAGGTGCTGGAGGAGTTGTTTCTTCTATGATTTTAGTTTTAAAAAAAATGGGAGCATCTAAAATTATTCTTAGTAATAGAACTAAGAAAAAAGCAGAGGATTTAAAAAAATCTTTTTCGTATCTAGAAATAATAGATTGGGGAAAAACTCCAGAATTTGATATGATAATTAATGCCACAAGTCTTGGATTAAAGAATAATGATGAAATAAAACTAAATTATCTTGATATAGGAGTTAATAAATTTTTTTATGATGTTATCTATAATCCAAAAGAAACAATTTTTTTAAAAAGAGCTAAAATGTTTGGGAATAAAGCCGAAAATGGGAAGATGATGTTTTTATATCAAGCTCATCAGGCATTTACTATTTGGCATAAAATTATGCCAGAAATAAATGATGAAACTATTAAATTATTAGATTAATGATTAAAATTGGAATTCTTGGTGATATAGGTTCTGGCAAAAGTTATATTGCCAAACAATTTGGTTGCCCAGTTTTTGATGCAGATGCAGAGGTTAACAATATATATAAAAAAAATAAGATTTGCTTTAATAGGTTAAAAAGTAAACTTCCTAAATATATTTCTTCTTTTCCGATTAAAAAAAAGGAACTTGGGAAAGCAATTATAGAAAACCAAAATAATTTAAAAAAAATTATAAAAATAGTTCATCCAATTGTACGAAATAATATGAATAAATTTATTAAAAAAAATAAGAAAAAAAAAATGGTTGTATTAGACATTCCATTGCTTTTAGAAAATAAAATAAATAAAAAAAATTATATTTTGGTATTTGTTGACTCAAAAAAAAAAGAAATTCAAAAAAGGTTAAAAAAAAGAGCAAATTATAATTCAGAAATCTTGAATAAATTGAAAAAAATTCAACTTCCTTTAGAAATTAAAAAAAAAAAATCTAAATTTTTAATAAAAAATAATTTTAAAAGTTCTTATGTTAGGAAAAATGTTAAAGTAATAAAAAGTAAAATATTAGAACAGTGAAAGAAATAGTATTAGATACTGAAACAACTGGTTTATCAGTTAAAGATGGTCATAGAATAGTTGAAATAGGATGTATAGAACTTGATAATTTAATCCCGACTTCAAAAATATTTCATTTTTATTTAAATCCAGAAAGAAAGGTTTCAGAAAAAGCTTTTGAAGTTCATGGATATACTGATGATTTTTTATCAACAAAAAAAAAATTTAAAGAAATAGCAGATGATTTTATTAATTTTATAAACAATAAAAGATTAATAATACATAATGCTGAATTTGATTTGTCACATTTGAATAATGAACTTGTTTTATTAGGAAAAAATAAAATTGATAAAAAAAATGTTGTTGATACTCTTGAACTAGCTAGAAACAAATTTCCAGGTTCTTCTATTAGCCTCGATGCACTTTGTAAAAGATATAGAATAGATAATTCTAAAAGGAGCAAACATACAGCTCTTGTCGATTGTGAATTGTTATATAAAATTTATATTAATTTAATTGATCAGAAGGAACCAACATTAAATTTTCAAAATCATGAAAATGATAATTTAGACATTAATTTAATTAATAACAATTTATATTGTAAAAAAATAGTTGAGGTAACAACTGAAGAACATGAGTTACACAAAAATTATCTTGAAAAAAATTTGAAAAAAAATTTTTTTTAATTAGATCCTTCTTCATATAACTTATTAAAATCAATTTTTTTATCAAACCTAACTTCCGGATAACCTGAATTATGAAGCATATTTAAAAATATTTTCTGCATATTAGAAGAAATTTTATTTTGAACATCACATAGTAATATTTTTTTTAATTTTTTTTCATCCTTAACTTTATCATCGATTTTAACAATTGAAGCATATGTCATTTCGAAATGAGATTTTTTTTGGTTAAGTTCTTTATCTTCAAATTTTAGAGTTGTATTAACTTCAATAAGTTTATTTTTTAATGGCTTTGAAGTGATATTAATATCTAAGTGATATTTAGATATAGTATCTTTAACAAAAATATAAGTTTGTACATCTGGTGTTTCACTCGAAATATCTTTAACAAATTCTGTTAATATTTTAAAATTTTCTATCATTATCTCCTTCTATATCTTCAGACTCACCGTCAATAAAATCTTGTTTTTCTTTTACTTTTTTTGAATAGTTTTTACTAACATTTTTTAAAAAAAATTTCCTTGTTGGGGGGAAAATAATTAACAAACCCAATACATCTGTTGCAAACCCAGGCAGAATTAAAAGTAAAGCAGCAAAAGCAAGAGCTGCTCCGGAAACAATTTCATAAATTGGTAATTCATTTTTTATTAATTGAGACATTCCAGACCTTAAAGTGTTAAAACCTTCATATCTTGCATAAAGAACGCCAATAAAAGCCGTCATAAAAATAAGTGAAATTGTTGTTAGTGCGCCAATTTGAGATCCAATTTTAATAAATAAGTAAATTTCAATAATTGGTATAGAAATTATTAATATTAATAGTGCGTTCATTTATGCATAGTGTAAATTGCTAGTTGAAATAAAGCAACATAGTACATATTATTAACTCATGAGTTATAGTTTTGAATATATTGATATAATCCTTTTAGCAATGATAGCTGGTTTTATTTTTCTAAGATTAAGAGGAATATTAGGTAAAAGAACTGGTTTTGATGGAAAATTATCAACTGATTTTAATCAAGATTTTTCCAATGAAGAAGTTAAAAAAAAATTAGAAAATCAAATTTTTGATGATAATGCACAAAAAGATTTTTTAAAAGGCGCAAAGATTGCTTATGAAACAATTATTACTAACTTTGCGTCAGGTGAATTAAAAAATATAAAATCACTATTAGATAAAAAAATATATGATCAATTTAATGATGCTATAAAGGAAAGAAAAGAAAAAGGATATATTTCTGAAACAACGTTTATTGGTATTAATTCAGCTTTAATTAAAGAACATCAAAATAAAAATAATATTTTAGAAGTAACGGTAGATTTTGTTAGTGAGATTATTTCTTGTTCAAAAGATAAAGATAAAAAAATTATATCAGGTAATCCTGAAATTGTTAAAAAAGTTTATGATACATGGAAATTTTCTAAAAATATAAAATCAACAAACCCAAATTGGTTATTAATTGATACACAAAATTAATTGAATTATAAAATTTCAGATAAAGATAAAAGAGATTGGCAAAATTTTATATCAAGCGAAGAAAAAATTCATAACAAAGATTCATCTTTGTCGCAAATCAAAATAGATAAAGATGTAATAAAAACTATTGATTTGCACGGTTTTTCTTTGGAAAATGCAAATAAAACTATTGACGAATTTATAAATAGATGTTTTCAAGCTAAAGTTAGTAAAATAACTGTAATTACAGGCAAAGGATTAAGGTCAAATAATATTGATAATCCTTATGTTTCAAAAGATTTAAGCATTTTAAAAAACTCAGTTCCAGAATTTATAAAATCCAACTCTGATTTAATGAAAAAAATAAAAAGTATTAAGGAAGCGAAAATTGAAGATGGAGGAAGTGGTGCTTTTGATATTTTTCTTAAAAAAATTAAATAATAAAAATGGATAATTCTAAAATTAATAAAGCTGCTGAAATTTTATATAATTCTAGAATAAATCTAAAAAAAATTAAATTATTACCAGAAGATTGTATTCCAAAATCCACAACAGAAGCTTATGCAATACAAAACGAAGTAGCAAAAAGATATATTAAAAAAAATAAAGAAACTTTAATAATAGGAAAAAAAATAGGATGCACAAATAAAGCAGCTCAAATTCAATTAAATGTTAAAGAATCATTTTTTGGAAATATTTTTTCTGACAATATATCAAAATCTAATTGTATAATTAATTCTGAAAAATATTTTAGTCCCTACGTTGAGCCAGAATTTTCATTTGTAATGAAAAATGAATTAGATATTTCAAAAGCACCCTACAATGTAAATACAGTTTATGAATCTATATTAGCAATTTTACCTTCTATTGAAATAGTCGATTCTAGGTATGAAGACTGGACAAGCGTAGGAGTAAATAATTTAATAGCAGATAATGCTGTTCATGCACATTGGGTTTTTGGCGCAGAAGTAAAAGATTTAAGTAATTTTAATCTTAATAATCATTCTGTTGATCTTTTAATTAATAAAAAATTAATTGAAAAAGGAAATTCAAATAACGTAATGGAAAATCCTATTAATTCTTTGACTTGGCTAATAAATAATTTGGCGCTTAAGGGCAAAGCATTGCCAAAAAATCATTATATTAGTACTGGAACTTGTACTAAAGCAATTCCTATTTCTAATGGTGATAATATAATTGCTGATTTTGGTAAACTAGGTACTGTTAGTTTTATTTACAAATAATTTTTTAAAGAATAAATTTTGAAAGATCAGTATCTTTAACTAATTCTCCAAGATTCTTTTTAACATATTCTGAATTAATTGTAATTTTTTCACCAGATTTGTCAGTAGCTGTAAAACTAATATCATCTAAAACTCTTTCAATAATAGTATGTAATCTTCTGGCACCAATATTTTCTACAGAAGAATTTACTTCAGTAGCAAGATTGGCAATTGTATCTATTCCATCTTCAGTAAATTCTAAATCTACATTTTCAGTTTTTAAAAGAGCTTTATATTGTTTGATCAAACTATTATCAGGTTCTTTAAGAATTCTTTTAAAATCATCACTTGTTAAAGCATCAAGTTCTACTCTTATTGGAAGTCTTCCTTGTAATTCTGGTAATAAGTCTGAAGGTTTTGCAAGTTGAAAGGCACCAGAAGCAATGAACAATATATGATCAGTTTTGATTGGACCATATTTTGTGCTTACTGTTGTTCCTTCAATTAAAGGTAATAAATCTCTTTGGACTCCTTCTCTCGAGACATCACCACCAACACGATCTGTTCTTGCTGAAATTTTGTCTATTTCATCTAAAAAAACAATTCCATTATTTTCAGTTGAATTTTTTGCTGATTTAATAATTTTATCTTCTTCAATTAATTTATCTGATTCTTCATTTATTAAAATTTCATGAGACTCTTTTACTGTCATTTTTTTCTTTTTTCCTTTTTTCCCTACTGATTTTCCAAGCATTTCACCAATATTAATCATACCAACATTTGCTCCTGGCATACCTGGTATTTCAAAAGATGGCATTGAATTAGTTTCGTTTACTGAAATTTCAATTTCATTATCGTCCAAGTCACCATTTCTTAGTCTTTTTCTAAAACTTTCTCTTGTTGCAACACTTGCTTTATTTCCAACTATTGCATCAAGAACTTTTTCTTCAGCTTGTTTTTGAGCTTGTGCATAAACTTCTTTTCTCTTTTTTACTTTTTCCATTGCAATTGCAATTTCTAATAAATCTCTTACAATTTGTTCTACATCTCTTCCTACATAACCAACTTCTGTAAATCTTGTTGCTTCAACTTTTACAAAAGGAGCCTCAGCAAGTTTTGATAGTCTTCTTGATATTTCAGTTTTTCCTACTCCTGTTGGTCCAATCATCAATATATTTTTTGGTAAAACTTCATCTTTCATTTCACCTTTTAAAGCTTGTCTTCTCCATCTATTTCTCAAGGCTATTGCTACTGCTCTTTTAGCTTTATTCTGACCAACTACATATCGATCTAATTCTGAAACTATTTCTCTTGGTGATAAAGAACTAATAAATGAACTATTATCTTTTATACTTTTTTCTTTTTGAACTAGAGGTCTAACGTTTGAGTTTTCCATTAAATTTTTTCAATTTGAATATTATTATTAGTAAATACGCATATATCTGATGCAACTTGAATAGCTTTTTTTGCAACTTCTTCTGCCGATAATTCAGTATCAATTAAAACTTTTGCTGCAGCCAAAGCATAATTACCACCTGATCCTATACCAATTACATCTCCTTCAGGCTCTAACACATCACCTGTTCCAGAAATTATAAAGCTTTTTTCTTTATCTCCTATTGCCATTAATGCTTCTAATCTTCTTAAATATTTATCTGTTCTCCAGTCTTTAGCTAGCTCAACAGACGCTCTAGTTAAATTTCCTGCATGCTTTTCTAATTTTGCTTCAAGTCTTTCAAATAAAGTTAATGCATCTGCTGTTGATCCAGCAAATCCGGCAATAACATTTCTTTTTTCAATTCTTCTAACTTTATTAGCTGTACTTTTTATTATTGTGTTGCCCATACTTACTTGTCCATCGCTAGCAACTACCACATCATTATTTTTTCTTACTAATACTATTGTTGTCATAGCTTATAAATGGATATTAAATTCAATAGTTCAAGAGCAAGTCTAGTATTATTGCCATAATTGCATAATAGATATATACCTTTTTTAAATTATGAAGCGTAAAGCAAAAATAAGCAGAAAAACTAAAGAAACCAATATTAGTGTTGATTTGAATATTGATGGTAAAGGTAAGTACAAAATTGATACAGGTATAGGATTTTTAAATCATATGCTTGAACAATTATCCAAACACTCATCAATGGATTTAAATATAAAAGCAAAAGGGGACACGAATATTGATCTACATCACACTACAGAGGATACTGGTATAGCGATAGGAGAATGTCTTAAAAAAGCATCTAAAAAATTTATTGGTATTAAAAGATATGCTCATGCATTAATACCAATGGATGAAACATTAACTAGAGTTGCAATTGATGTTTCTAATAGACCTTATTTAATTTGGAAGGTTAATCTTAAAGTGGAAAAACTTGGTGAAATGGATACAGAACTTTTTAAAGAGTGGTTTCAAGCATTTTCTCAAGCTGCGGGTATTACTTTACACGTTGAAAATATTTATGGTGACAACAGTCACCATATCATAGAATCTTGTTTTAAAGGTTTAGCAAGATCATTAAGAACTGCTTTAGAAATGGATCCTAGGAATAAAAATACAATTCCTTCAACAAAAGGTTCTTTATAAATTTGATGAATGTCACAATTGTTGACTACAACTCAGGCAATATTAGTTCTGTAATAAATTCTTTTAAAGAAGTTGCACAAAACAAAGTAAATATTGAAGTCACAGCTGATTTAAACAAAATTAAATCAAGTGATAAAATCGTTTTACCGGGACAGGGGTCATTTAAAAGCTGTGTAGATGCTCTAAACAATATCAATGGTTTAGTAGACACATTAAACGAATTTGCAATTAACAACAAAAAACCTCTGTTAGGAATTTGTGTTGGTTTACAAATGTTCGCGGATATTGGTTATGAAGAAACAGAAACCAAAGGATTAGGTTGGATTTCTGGCAAGGTTTCTAAAATCGATAATAAAAATGGAAAATATAAACTTCCTCACATTGGTTGGAACCAAATAAATATTGTTAAAGAAAGTAAAATTTTTAAAAATATAGAAAATAATTCTCATATGTATTTTGTGCATAGTTATGAATTTATACCAAAGGATAAAAATGTAATTTCTGCAACAATTGATTATTCAACAAATATTGTTTGTTCTGCAGAAAAGGGAAATTTGTTTGGAACACAATTTCACCCCGAAAAGAGTGATAAAATTGGGCTAAAAATTATTAATAATTTTATAAATTTATAATTAAATCATGAAAATATTCCCAGCTATAGATATTAAAGATAAAAAATGTGTAAGATTAATCAAAGGAGACTTTAAAAATAAGACTGAATATGGAATGTCTCCGATTGATCAAGCAAAAAAATATAAAGATCATGGATTTAAAAATTTACATATTATTGATTTAGATGGGGCTTTAACTGGAGAGACAGTAAATTTAGATATCATTGGGGAAATAGTTAGTAAATTTGATTTAAAAATTGAGATAGGTGGTGGTGTTAGGAGTTTTGAAAGTATTCAAAAATACACTGATGTGGGTGTTGAAAAAGTTATTTTAGGAAGTGCAGCTATAAAAGATAAAAATTTTTTAAAAGAAGCTTGTTCAAAATTTACTAATAAAATTGCATTAGCATTAGATGCTAAAGATGGATATTTATCTGTATCAGGTTGGAAAGAAAATTCTAATCAATTAACTTTAGATTATTTAAAAGAAGTAAATGATTATGGTGCAAGTAGATTGATTTATACTGATATTAATAGAGACGGCACTAAGGCAAGTCCTAATTTTAAGGAGACAGCAAAGTTAGCTGATATATCTAATTGTCCTGTAATCATGTCTGGAGGAGTTTCTTCAATTGCAGATATTAAAAAAGCAAAAGATTTAAATAATAAAAATATTGAAGGTATAATAGTTGGTAAAGCAATTTATGATGGTGATATACAGTTAGATGAATTAGCAAAAGAAATAGATGCTTAAAAATAGAATAATTCCTTGTCTTGATGTTAAAAATGGTCGTGTGGTTAAAGGTATAAACTTTGTTGATCTTAAGGATGCTGGAGACCCAGTTGAACAAGCTAAAATTTATAGCGATGGTGGGGCAGATGAAATTTGTTTCCTAGATATTACGGCATCTAATGAAAATAGATCAACTATTTATGAAGTTATTAAAAAAACATCTGAAAAATGTTTTGTTCCTTTAACAGTTGGAGGTGGAGTGAGAAGTATTGAAGATATAAATAAACTCTTAAATTGTGGAGCAGATAAAGTGTCTATAAATACTGCGGCTGTACAAAATCCAAAAATTGTTATGGAAAGTTCATTAAAATTCGGCTCTCAATGCATTGTAGTTGCTATAGATGCAAAAAAAGAAGCAAATAGTTGGAAAATTTTTACTCATGGAGGAAGAAAAAAAACAGGTATAGATGTAATAAAATTTGCAAAACAAGTGGAAGAATATGGAGCCGGAGAACTATTAGTTACTTCAATGGATAGAGACGGGACTCAAAAAGGTTATGATATAGATTTAATGCAAAAGATTTCAGAAACAGTAAATATACCAGTTATAGCCTCTGGCGGAGTTGGTAATTTAGATCATTTAGTAGAAGGTATTACTAAAGGTAAAGTAAATGCAGTATTAGCTGCATCTATATTTCACTATGGAAAATATTCAATTAAGCAAGCAAAGGAATATTTGGACTCAAAAGGAATTCCTGTTAGAATTTAATTATGTTTGAAGGCTTAGAAGAACTTGTTAAAATTATTCGTAAAAGAAAAAGCTCTTCGCCAGATAAATCTTATACAAATAAATTACTAAATGATAAGAAATTAAGTACTGAAAAAGTTAAAGAAGAAATTAAAGAATTATTTGAAGCTGTTGAAAAAAATACTAATAAAATTCATGAATCTGCAGATGTATTATATCATTTTTTAGTTTATCTTGAGGCAAATGAACTTAAAATAGAAGATATAATTACAGAGTTGAATGCAAGGAAAAAAAAATAGATAATTTTTTTATGATAAAATTTTTTACAGTTATAGTTCTAATGTGCTTGTTATATTTAGGTTTTAGTAAAGTCATGGATACTAGTTTGTTAGTGGAAGAAAAAATAAGTAAAAAACTTGATATTGAAGATGTAGAAAAGGAAACTACGGTAATAGGTTTAATGATGTATTTAGGAAACCCACCAGTCTTAAAAGAACACTTATTAATGTACTCAAGTGAAGATTGTTTAATAAAAAAAGATATAGCTGAGTTGACTTCAAGTGCGATCTATAAATGTTTAAAGGTTGACGCTGTTGTAAGAAATAAAAAAATTGTTAGCATTATTAAAGAAATAGAAGTTATTAAATGAAATATGATGATAACAATATTTTTGCTAAAATTTTAAGAGGAGAAATACCTTGTAAAAAAATTTATGAAGATGATTTTATATTATCATTTTATGATATTAATCCACAAAAAAAAATTCATGCTTTAGTAATACCAAAGGGCAAATACATAGATTTAGATGATTTTAATGCTAAAGCTTCAGATAAAGAAATTGTTGGTTTAATGAAGGGAATTTCAATAGTTGCAAAAAAATTAGGTATTTCGCTAGATGCAGGGAAAGGATACAGAACTCTTTCAAATTTAAGTGAACATGGTGGTCAAGAAGTACCACATTTGCATTTTCATCTATTTGGTGGTGAAAAAGTAGGAAAAATGGTTGAGTGATAGAAGAAATTTTTAGAAAATATTTAGAAATAAAATCTATTAATGATTTAAATGAAATTCAAATATCTTCAAATAAATATTCATTAAATTTAATTGAAGTTAAGGATTTTCAAATAAACAAATTTTTTTATAAAGAAATTGGAAAAAAATGTTACTGGCTTGATCGATTATCTTGGACAGATCAAAATTGGATTGAATATGTTTCAAACAAAAATCTTTTAACCTATGTTTTAAAAGATAATGATAATTTAGTGGGCTACTGTGAAATATTATTAAATAAAGAAAAACAAGAAAGTGAAATTGTTTATTTTGGTATCTTAGAAGAGTATTTTGGAAAAAAATTAGGAGGTTTTTTTTTAACTGAATTAATTAAAAAATCATTCTTGTTAAATGCAAAAAGAGTTTGGGTACATACTTGTTCTTTAGATCATAAAAATGCTTTAAAAAATTATTTAGCTAGAGGGATGAAAGTTTTTAAATCTGAGATTCAAAAAAAAGAAATTGCTTAATTCATTTTTGGTAGTTTAAATAAATTTTTATCAATTTTTTGATTTACTTTAATTTTTGAAATAAAAGTAATTACTAAATTTTGATAAATGTCTTCTGTTTGCCAACCAATTAAATTTAAAGTTTGATTATCAAAAAAAATATTAATTTTATTGTTGTTATTTAATATAGTAAAATTAAAATATTTATTATTAATAATTCTTCCTTCTAAATTTTTAATTTGGCTAATTAAATAATTTTTATCTAAAATTAATTCCAAAGGCGTTTTCTTTAATGGATATAAATAAAATTGATTATTTGTTTGGTTTTTAATTACTAATGATTTTCCATTAGAAACCATAATTTTTTTGTTAAAATTGTCATATAAACAGTAAATTTTTTTTGGATATTCTATTATACAACTTCCTTCTTCACTTTTTTCATCTATAGTTTGTTTAAAATTAAAGGTTAAGTTATTGGTTTTTTTTAAATTTGAGATAATTTGATCTTTAACAGTTGCATTTAATGGATTAAAAAAAATAAGAAATGATAAAAAAAATATTATTTTTTTTATCATTAAAGAACTTCGCGTTTTCCAACATGATTAGCTTTACTAACAATTCCATTAGCTTCCATCATATCAATTATTCTTGCCGCACGATTATATCCAATTTGAAGTTTTCTTTGTAGAAATGAAGTAGAAGCTTTTCCTTCTGATTTTATAATTTCTATTGCCGTTTCATAAAGTTCATCCTTATCTCCATTATCTGGATAATTTTCTCCTATTTCTTTTTCATCTTTAAAATTTAATATTTCATCAACATAGTCAGGCTCTTCTTGAGAACGGAGATGTTTATTAATTTTTTCAATTTCGCCCTCAGAAACAAAAGGCGCATGAATTCTAACCATTTTATTTGCCGATGACATATAAAGCATATCTCCTTTTCCAAGTAATTGTTCAGCACCCTGCTCTCCAAGTATTGTTCTGCTATCAATCTTTGATGTTACTTGAAACGATATTCTAGTTGGAAAATTAGCTTTGATTGTACCAGTAATAACATCAACACTAGGTCTTTGGGTTGCCATAATAATATGAATGCCAGCAGCTCTAGCCATTTGTGATAATTTTTGTATATAATTTTCTATTTCTTTTCCAGCAACTAACATTAGATCAGACATTTCATCGACAATTACTACTATGTAAGGCATGGGGAATTTATGTTTAGTGTTGTATCCATCAATATTTCTAACACCTTCTTTAGTCATTAATCGATATCTACTTTCCATTTCTTTAACGACCCATCCTAAAACAGAGGCTGCTTTTTTTGCTTCGGTAATTACTGGACACAATAAATGAGGAATGTCTTCATATGTAGATAGTTCTAACATTTTTGGATCAATTAAAATAAATTTACACTTATCTGGCGTATGACGATAAAGTAGAGATAAAATAATTGTATTAATACAGATTGATTTTCCTGAACCTGTTGTACCAGCAATTAATAGATGTGGCATAGAAGAAAGATCACCAGTAATTGGAAGCCCAGAAATATTTTTTCCTAATGCAATTGGTAATTTAATTTCATTTTTTGAAAAGTCGCTATGAGAAATTATTTCACTCAAGTAAACATTTTCTCTTGATGAATTTGGCAATTCAATACCAATAGTGTTCCTTCCTGGAATTGTTGAAATTCTAGCAGATTCTGAACTAGTGTTTCTTGCAATATCCTCAGATAAATTAATTATTTTTGAAACTTTAATCCCTGCCGCAGGTTCAAATTCATTTAAAGTTACAACAGGACCATGACTTACTTTTTTTATCTTTCCTTCAACACCAAAATCAAGAAGAATTTTTTCTAAAAAATCTGAATTAATTTCTTCTTCATCTGAGGATTTTTGTCTTTCTTTTTTTGTGGGTAATTTTAATAAATTAATTGAAGGTAAAATAAATTTTGATTTAGTAGTTTTAGTTTCTATTGTACTTTTGATAAATGGTAAATCTTCTTGGATAGTTTCTTTATTTTCTGCAGTATAATTAATATCTTTTTCATCATTAATAAAATTTTTTTCTTTTCTTTTAAATATAAATTTAAATATAACTTTTATAAAATTTATACATGAGTTAAATTTAAAATTAACACTTATTAAAAATAATGATAAAATAGTTATAATTAAAATAAAATAGGAAATTTCCTGATTTAAATTTATTAATGAAACTAAAAAAGTTTTCTCTAATAATTTTCCAACAAAGCCTCCATTGCCATTAATTGATAGCCAAAAAGAGTCTGGATAAAAAAAAGAAAAAAATAATGCCCCCAAAAGTGAATATAAAATTGTATAAAATAAATTTGTTATTAAAATAAATATCTGTTTTGATCTTATAATGTTTATGCTTGTAAAAAATAAACTAATAGAAACTAGTATAGAGATAAGCCCTAAAGACTGAAAAAAAATATCTGAAGTAAAGCTACCTTTAAAACCCAGAATATTTTGAATTTCTGTATTTTCAGGAAAAATAAAGTTTGGATCTTCGGGAGCATAACTTATTAAGGAAATGAGCAAAAATATACTTATTAATAATATTGATAATCCAAAGAGTTCAATAAATCTTTTAATTATGAAATTTAAGCTGTTGTTGGCTATTTTTTTTATTTCCATAAATAATGAATCAAATTAATCACTTTGTATCATTTAATAATTATGGTTAAAATTAAATTTTGAATATGAATATTTGTTTAATAGGAGATAGTCTCACAAGTTTAGCATTAGCAAAGAACTTAACTAATAAGAATATTAAAGTTTTTGTTTATTATAAAAAATCCAGTAATTCTGGTTCTCAATCAAGAA
>CACIML010000019.1 GCA_902587735.1 uncultured Pelagibacteraceae bacterium | reverse complement strand
TAAAAAATTATTATTTAAATCGTGGTTATTATGATGTTGTAGTTAACGCAACATCAGCAAAATATTTAGATAATGATTCATTTACATTAACCTATAATATAAATGCAGGAAACCATTATACAATTAATAAAACTAAAATTACATTGCCAATTGATTATAATAAAAAAAATTTCATAAAAGTTAAAAAATTATTATCTGAATTAGAAAATAAACCTTATTCATTTAAAAAATTAAGTAAGATTGTTGAACAAATAGATAAAATTTCACTTCTTCGTGAGTACGATTTTATTTCAGCTTCTATAAATGAAGAAAAAATTGGTAATAATAAACTTAATATTAATCTTGAAGTATCAGAGACAGAAAAATTTTATGTTGAGCAAATCAATATTTTTGGAAATAATATTACACAAGAGAATGTGATAAGAGATTCTCTCGAAGTTGACGAAGGAGACCCATTTAATGAACTTCTTCATGCAAAATCACTTAATAATTTAAAAGCAAGAAATATTTTCAAAGATGTAAAATCAGAAATATTAGATGGTTCTGAACTAAATAAAAAAATAGTAAATATAAGTGTTTCAGAGAAACCAACAGGTGAAGTTATGCTTGGAGCAGGCGTTGGATCTGATGGTGGTTCTGTAGGCTTTTCCGTATCTGAAAATAATTTTTTGGGTCAAGGAATAAAAATGTCTGCTTCATTAAGACTATCTGAAGATACTATTAGAGGTAATTTGACCACTAACACTCCAAATTATATGTATACGGGTAAACCTTTAAGAACAAATATACAAAGCGACGTTGTAGACAAAATGACTGATAGTGGGTATGAGGCTAAAAAAACAGGTTTTTCATTTGGTACTACTATTGAACGATATGAAGATATTTTCTTTAGTCCTGAATTTTCATCATTCTATGAAAACTTAACTACAAACTCTGCAGCAAGTGCTAGTTTAAAGAAGCAAGAAGGAAGTTATTTTGAAACTGCTTTTTCTTACAGTATTGATTATGATAAACGAAACCAAAAATGGCAAACAAGCGAGGGTTTTAGAAGTAAATTTACTCAATCTATACCTATTGTTTCAGATAACTGGGCCATGTTAAATGGATATAGTTACACAAAATGGATAGATTTTGATAATGATTTAATTACAAAATTTGATTTTTATGGAAGAGCAAAAAACTCATTAACCGGTGATGACGTAAGAGTATCTGAAAGACTACATTTGCCATCAAAAAAACTTAAAGGTTTTGCTTCAGGAGGAATAGGACCAGTTGATGGTGACGATTTTGTTGGTGGTAACTTTACAGCTGCATTAAATTTTACAACTACGCTACCAATGATTTTGCAGTCACTCGAAACTGTTGATATGCGTTTTTTTGTAGATGCAGCAAATGTCTGGGGAGTTGATTACAGAGATAATTATGACGACTCAAATAAAATAAGATCATCCACAGGTGTAGCAATTGATTGGTTTACACCAATTGGCCCTTTAAATGTTTCATTAGCACAACCACTTACTAAAGTTAGTACAGATATAACTGAAACTTTTCAATTCAATTTAGGAACGACTTTTTAATAATGAAAATTAAATCATTATTGGTATTACTATTTTTAATTCTTTTTTCTAAAATATCTTTATCTAACGAAAATAATCTTGTTTATATTGATTTAAACAAAATAATGAATAATTCTATAGCAGGTAAATCTATAACTTCTCAATTAGAGGAAAATCATAAGAAAAATATTTCAAAATTAAAAGAAATTGAAGAAAAACTTAAAAAAGAAGAATCTGAAATAATTTCACAAAAAAATATTCTTAGTAAAGAAGAATATGAAAAAAAAATTATCGATTTGAGAGAAAAAGCAAAAAAATTTAGAAAAGAAAGAAATGAAAATATTAATAATTTAAACAACCAAAGATTAGAAGCTACTGCAAAAATAATAAAATTAGTTAAACCAATACTGTCTGAATATTCAGAAAAAAATTCTATTTCTATAATTATTGATAAAAAAAATGTTATTATAGGAAAAACAGCTCTTGATATAACTGATGATATTCTAAAAATTGTTGATGATGAAATTGGTAAAATTAACTTAAACTAATGTTTTAACAATTATTACTAAATAATGACTATTTCAATAAACAAAAAGCAAATAGAAGAATTATTGCCCCATAGAGAACCTATGCTCTTGATTGATGAATTATTAAATATTAAAAAATTGTTTTCTGCTACAGCAATTGTAAATGTAAAGAAAGATAGTTTTTATGTTCAAGGTCATTTTCCAGGACAACCAGTTATGCCAGGCGTATTAATAGTTGAGGCATTTGGACAAGCTGCAGCAGCATTAACAGCCCATGGCATAGATAGATCTACATATGAAAATAAATTAGTTTTTTTAATGAGTGTTGAGAAAGCAAGATTTAGAAATCCTGTTATTCCTAATTGTAAACTTGAGCTTAATATAGAAGCTATAAGATCTCACGGAAGAGTTTGGAAGTATAAAGGTGAAGCTTATGTAGAAGGCAAAAAAATGGCAGATGCACAATGGTCAGCTACAATAGTTGATAGGAAATAATTAGCAACAAATCTTGATAACCATTTATTTAAAGTTTTGATAAAAAAACTTTAATGATCATTAATCCTTTTTTTAAGAACAAAGGTCCATATAAAATTGATAAACTTTTAAAATTATCTGGTATCGATAATAAGGAAAATTATTTAAAGTCTAACATTACAGATATTAGAGATCTTTCTACGGCAACTAAAGATAACATTACATTTTTTCATTCAAAAAAATATGAAAAACTAGCATTAAAAACTAAAGCTTCTTTTTGTATTACAACAGAAAATCTTAAAGCTTTTTTACCAAATTCTTGTAATAAAATAATTGTCGATAATGTTTTAGTTGTAACAGCAAAAATTACAGAAATATTTTATCCAGATTCAGTCACTGATGATTTTGACTTTACTGTAAAAGAAATATCAAAAACCTTATTTAAAAAAAAAGTTAATTTTGGAAAAAATGTATTAATTGGAAAAAATGTTAAAATTGGAAAAAATTGTTCTATAGGTCATAACTCAATTATTGAAAAAAATGTTGTAATAGGAAATAATTGTTCGATTGGTTCTAATACAATAATAAGAAATACAATTATTAAAAATAACATTAATATTTTAGATGGATGTGTAATTGGAAAAAAAGGATTTGGTTTTTTTCCTAATAAAGAAAAAAACTATCGTTATCCTCAAATTGGTATTGTTATAATTAATGACAATTCTGAAATTGGTTGTGGATCTACTATTGATAGAGGATCTATGTCAAATACCATAATTGGTAAGAATACATTTTTGGACAATCAAATTCATATAGCCCATAATGTTAAAATTGGCGATAATTGTATAATTGCCGGCCAAGTAGGATTTGCTGGAAGCTCAACATTGGGAAATGATATTATGATTGGTGGTCAAGCAGGTATTTCTGGTCATTTAAAAATTGGAAATAATGTTCAAATTGCTGGTGGAAGTGGTGTGATTAAAGACATAGCTGATAACACTAAAGTTATGGGATATCCTGCAAAAGATTTAAAAAACTTTATTAGAGAAAATAAATGATACACAAAACTGCAATAGTAGATAGTAAAGCAAAAATATCATCTTCAGTAAATATTGGTCCTTATTGTGTAATTGGTCCTAATGTTGAAATTAATGAAAATGTGAAGATCCATTCACATGTAAATATTTGTGGAAATACAAAAATTGGAAAAGGTAATAAAATTTATCCATTTGCTTCAATAGGCAACGATCCTCAAGATTTAAAATACAATGGAGAAGAAACTAAACTTATAATTGGTGATAACAATAAAATAAGGGAATACGTAACAATTAACCCAGGAACTAAAGGAGGTGGAGGATTAACTAAAATAGGAAATGATTGTTTATTTATGATTTCATCTCACGTTGCTCATGATTGCCAAGTGGGAAATAATGTAATTATAGCAAACAACGTTCCTTTAGGAGGGCACGCAATCATTGAAGATAATGTTGTTATAGGTGGAAATTCAGCTGTTCAGCAATTTACAAGAATAGGAAAAATGGCAATGGTCGGTGGAATGACAGGTGTTTTGCACGACGTGATTCCATATGGTTTATCTATAGGAAATAGAAATTATTTACAGGGACTTAATTTAATTGGCTTAAGAAGAGCTAACTTTAATAATAAAGATATACTTGGTTTAACTGAGGCATATAAGGAAATTTTTGCTACAAAAAATCTTACTGATAATTTAAGCAAACTAAATGGTGAATTTAAGGAAAACACATTAGTAAAAGATGTAATAAAATTTATAACAAAAGATAAAAAAAGATCTATTTGTACACCTTTTACTAAATAATTTATAAGTAAATAAACATGAAAATCATAGACAATTTAATAGATGATAAGAGTCTAAAAAATTTAAGTGACACATTACTTGGAGTGGAGTTTCCTTGGTATTATAATTCGTCAAAATCATCCATAGATGATGGTGAAAATTATCAGTTCACACATATTTTTTTTTCAGAAAAAACAATAAAAACATCACACTGGAAATTAGTACTTCCAATAATTGAAAAATTAGAAGTTAAAGATTTAATTAGAGTTAAAGCCAATTTAACACCAAAAAAGGATATAAATTACAAATACCCAATGCATACAGACACTGATCTAAAAGGTCACAAAACTTCAGTTTTCTACGTAAATACAAATAATGGTGGGACTATTTTTCAAAATGGAAAAAAAGCAATAAGCAAAGCAAATAGACTAGTTGAATTTGACAGTCATCAGAGTCATGCTGGAGTAGATTGTACAGATCAAAAAGTTAGAGTTGTAATAAATTTTAACTACACAAAAAAATAATGATTGGTCTTTTTTTTGGTGATTCAGATTTTCCAATAAAAATACTTAATAAAATAAAAAAATGTAAAAAAAAATATTTTATTATTGATCTTTCTAATGGTAATAAATTTAAAAAAGATAAAAATTCTTACAGAGTATCTATCGGACAATTTGGTAAAATTATTAACTTACTTAATAAAAAAAAATGTAAAAAGGTACTATTTGCTGGAAAAGTTGCTAAACCAAAATTATCTAAACTTAAATTAGATTTAAAAGGCATTTTTTATATTTCACGAATAATAAAAAGTTCAAAACTTGGAGATGCGGCTATTTTAAAAGAAATTATAAAAATATTAAATGAACAAAAAATAAAAACAATAAACTCTCTTACATTTAACCCTGAATTAACATTAAAAAAGGGAAATCATACTAAATTAAAACCTAATAAAAATGACAAAATTGATATTAACAAAGCAATAAAAACATTAAATAAATTAGGCAAATATAATTTTAGCCAAGGAACTGTTGTTAGAAATAATAAAATTATTGCCATAGAAGGTAGAGGTGGTACTGAAAAAATGATTAAAAAATGTAAAAGTAAAAAATTTAGAAACAATGGTGTTTTAGTTAAATTTCCTAAGAAAAAACAAGATCTAAGAATTGATTTACCTACAGTCGGACTAAAGACTTTAAGACAATGTAAAAGTGTAGGGATCAAAGGAATAGTTTTAAAAAGTAGAAAGAACGTTTTTTTAGAAAAAAAAAAATGCATTGGTTTTGCCAATCAAAATAAAATGTTTATTAAAGCTCAATGAAAAAAATATTTGTACTAACCGGTGAACCATCAGGTGATAAATTAGCTTCAACTGTTATTGCAAAATTAAAACAAAGTCATTTAGATATTGAATATTTATGCGTAGGTGGATCACATTTAAATTCACTAGGTATAAAATCTATTTATGACCTTAAAGAAGTTACTTATATTGGTTTTACAAGTGTTTTATTGAACATATTTAAAATTAAAAAAAAAATTAATGAAACAGTAGATAAAATAATAGAATTCGAACCTGATATTCTGTTTAGTATAGACAGTCCTGATTTTACATTAAGAGTTGTTGAAAAAGTTAAAAAGATTAGACCAAATATAAAAACTATTCATTTTGTAGCACCTCAAGTCTGGGTATGGAGAGAGGGAAGGGTAAAGAAATTTAAAAAATTTTTAGATCATATTCTTTTATTGTTTAATTTTGAAAAGAAATATTTTGATAAAGAAAGCATTAATAATACATTTGTTGGTCATCCATTACTTGAAAAAAAAAATAAAGCAAAAACTGACTTGTCAAATTTAATCAGAAAAGATAAAAAAATTATATCCTTATTTGCAGGAAGCAGATCATCAGAAACAAGTATACTTTTACCTATTTTAATTGATTTTATAAAACTAATGAATGATAAACATAATGATTATCTTTTTGTATTTCATTCAACTAAAGAAAATAAAAATTACATAAACGGTATAGTTAAAACCTCAAATTTAGATAACGTCGAAGTTGTTTCAGATGAAAATATTAAGTTTCAAATTTTATCAAACTCAGTATTTGCAGTTTCAAAATCTGGCACTGTTTCATTAGAGATTTGTAATGCAAAAGTTCCATCAATTATTATTTATAAAATGAATTTCTTAAATTTTATTATTGTTAAATTTTTAGTAAAAATTAAATATGCAAATATAATTAATATAATTAATAACAAAGAAGTTATTCCTGAACTTATTCAAAATGAATGTAATTCTAAAGAAATTTATAAATCAGTTGTTTATTTTTTAAAAAATCCAAGTTTAATTGATAAACAAATTAATGATTGTTGTAATACACTAGATGAAATTAGGTCAAAAAGTTCTTCTGCCGATGAAGCTTCTTCTGTTTTATTACACTATCTTGCTTCCTAATCTTTTTTGAACTTCATCTTTACCAAGTGAAGTTATTATATCATAAATTCCGGGGCCATATTTTGAACCAGTTAAAACAATTCTTAGTGGTTGTCCAACTCCTTTAAAGTTAGTTTCATTTGACTTTATTAGGTCATTAATAATTGGTTCTAACGTCTCTTTATTTAATTTTTTTATTTTTGAAATATTATTTGAGAATTCAGATATAATTTTTTTAGCTTTATTATCTAATAATTTGGCATCTTCTTTATTAAAACTGATCTTATCTTGAATTATATATTTCGAGTTATTGTATATGTCATCTAAAGTTTTAGCTTTATTTTTAAGAAATGCCAATGATGACTTAATTTTATCCTCTTTTTCACTGGGTATCTTTTTTTTATAATTTTCACAGTATTGTGTTAACTGAGTAAAAAGTTCACCTTCATCAATACTTTTAATATAATGCTCGTTCATTGATAAAATTCGGCTTATATCAAGTTTTGATGGAGATTTACCTATTCCCTCAAGTTTAAAGTGTTTGATACTTTCATCTAAGTTAAATATTTCTTTATCTTTATATGACCAACCGAGTCTTAAAAGATAATTTCTTAATGCATCAGGCATAATGCCGATATTTGAATAGTCATCCAATGTTGAGGCTTTATCTCTTTTTGATAATTTTTTTCCATCAATAGTATGTATTAAAGGGATATGTGCATATGATGGCAACTTCCAATTCATCGCAGCATAAATTTGCATTTGTTTAAATGTATTAATTTTATGATCATCTCCTCTTATAACATGAGTAATATTCATATTATGGTCATCTACAGATGCTGAAAGATTGTAGGTTGGCGTTTCATCATTTCTCAAAATAACAAAATCTTCGATAGTATTGTTTTCTATTTCAACATCACCTTGAACTAAATCTTTCAATATAGAAGTTCCATCAATTTTACTTTTAAACCTTATTACTGGCTTAATATCCTTAGGAGCATCAGCTTCATTTATATTTCTCCATTTCCTATTGTAAACATATGGAATTTTTTTTTGTCTTGACCTTTTTTTTTGTTCTTCTATTTCTTCAGTTGAGCAGTAACACTTATAAGCATTACCACTTTTTAATAATTCATTAGCCACTTTTACATGAGTGTCTATCTTTTTTGATTGAATGTATTCATCTCCATCATGTTTAATACCAATCCAATTTAAAGACTTAATAATTTGATCATGATATTCTTTTTTTGATCTTTCTTTATCTGTATCTTCAATTCTTAAATGAAAAGTGCCTTTATTATTTTTAGAAAACAGCCAATTAAATAAAGCCGTTCTAACGCCCCCAATATGCAAAGGGCCAGTAGGTGACGGAGCAAATCTAGTTGCTACTTTAGACATTGGAAATGTTTAGACTATTTTTTTAGAAGTTTCTATATAAAGATACCAAAATACCTTGAACTTTTACCCTATCTGGGCCAAAAATTTTAGTTTCATAATTTCTATTAGCACTTTCAAGAGCTATAGTTTTTCCTTTTCTTCGAATTCTTTTAAGCATTGCTTCATGGTTATCTATTAATGCAACAACAATTTTTCCATTTTCTGCAGTATCAGTTTTTTTGATAATTACCGTATCTCCTTCGCTAATTCCTGCTTCAACCATTGAGTCACCTTCGACTTTAAGACCAAAGTATTCGCCATTTTTTTCTAAATTTACCGGCAAAGGTATTCTTGAAACTTCATTTTGGATTGCTTCAACGGGTGTACCAGCTGCTATTTTGCCTAAAACTGGTATTTCTGAATTTTCATCATTAGATTTTTCTTGATCTAAACCACCTTTAATTACACTAGGTGAAAAACTATTATAAATATCATTTGCAGAAGCTGTTTCTGGCAATTTAATTACTTCTAATGCTCTTGCTTTGTGAGGTAGTCTTCTTATAAAACCTCTTTCTTCTAGAGCGCTAATTAATCTATGAATTCCTGACTTTGATTTTAGGTTTAAGGACTCCTTCATTTCCTCATAAGAAGGAGATACACCAGAAGCTCTCAACTTCTTGTTGATAAATAAAAGCAGGTTTTTTTGTTTTTTTGTTAACATAGAACAAATATCGTACAAATATGTTCTACAAAAGTTCTTTTGGTTTAACAATAGATTAAAAGCTAATAAAATAGGGCTTAATTTAACTAAAGAACTGAAAAAATTGAATTTTTATCCAAGTTTTTTAAAAGTGATTCACCAATTAAAAAAGTTTTTATGTTTGTTTTTTCCTTAATATTTAAAAGCTCTTCTTTTGTTTTAATTCCACTCTCAGAAATTAACGGTCCAGTATGATCTTTTAAAAAATCATTAATCTCATAAGTTGTGCTAATTTCTGTTTTAAGAGTTTTAAGATTACGATTGTTTATTCCTATTAATGCTTCATTAAATCTTAAAGCTTTTTTTGCCTCTTCTACAGTATGAACTTCTACAATTACTGACATTTTTAACATTTGAGCTTCCTCATATAATTGATCTGCCAATTTATCGTTTACACCAGCTATAATAATTAGAATTGCATCGGCGCCATAGCTTTTTGCTAAATGAACTTGAAATGGATCAATGAAAAAATCTTTACACAAAACAGGTAAATTTATTTTTTGCTTAATTTTACTTATGTGCATTAAATTCCCAAAGAAAAAATCTTCTTCTGTTAAAACAGAAAGACAAGTAGCTTTATTAGACTCATATACTTGCGCAATTTTTAAAGGATCATAATCATTAATAATAACACCTGCTGAAGGACTTGCTTTTTTTATTTCAGCTATAATTGAAATTTTATTTAATTTAATGTTTTTTTCTATTTTTTCTTTAAAATTAACAAAAGAATTATTTTCAGTTATTTTTTTTTTTAACAAATCTATTGTAATGTTTTTTTTTAAGATATTAATTTTATTAATTTTTTTTTCTATAATTTTTTTAAGTGTGTTTTCAGCCATTTTGTATATTAGTTAAATGTTTAAAAGCATTTCCGCTTAAAATATGTTTCCTTGCATCATTATAAGCTTTACTAAATTCATTATGTTTTTCTGATACAATGAGTCCTGCTGCTGCATTTAAGCAAACTGCTTTTGAAAAATCATTATCTTTACCTTTAAATATTTCAATTATTTTATTTGCATTAAATTTTGAATCATCACCTAATAAGCTTACAAAATTTTCTGCATTTACATTTAACTCATTTGGATTAATTAAAATTTCTGACAATTGACCATTTTTTAATTGTATAACATTAGTTTTTGCATAAGGTGAAATTTCATCTAACCCATCTTCGCTATTTACTATCCATGCAAATTTAATATTTAAATTTTTAAGAGCATTCGCAAAAATTTTAAGTAATTTCTTATCAAAAACACCAACAACCTGTCTTTCAATCAAAGCTGGGCTGCTCAAAGGTCCTATCATATTAAAAATAGTTCTTTTGCCTATTTTTTTCCTAGTTGGACCAACATATTTCATAGCACTATGATAATTGGGCGCAAACATAAAACCAAAGTTATTTTTATCAATTTGACTTTCAATATCTTTAGGTTCTAAATTTATTTTAATATTTAAAGCTTCTAAAACATCACCAGAACCACATTTTGAGGAAACAGCTTTATTTCCATGTTTTGCGACTTTAATTCCCATGCTTGATAGCAATAAAGCTGAAGCAGTAGATATGTTTAATGTATTTTTTCCATCTCCACCTGTGCCACATGTATCAACGCAATCTTTAACCTTAACTCTTTTAGATTTTTCCCTTAAAACATATACACCACCAGCTATTTCGTCAGAAACTTCACCTTTTGCTGAAAGAAATGTCAGAAAATCAAATATTTCTATATCAGAAGCTTTACCATCCATTAGAATTTCAAAAGCTTCTTTAGATTCTTCAAAAGTTAAATTTTGTTTGTTATTTAATTTGTTTAAAAATTTTTTCATTATTTTTTATAATTAATAAAATTTTTTAATATTTTCATACCTAATGAAGTTTTAATGCTTTCTGGGTGAAATTGCACTCCATGAACATTGTACTTTTTATGCTGAATGCCCATAATAATACCATCTTCTGTTTCGGCAGTAATAAGAAGATTTTTAGATAATGTTTTTTTTTCAATTATTAAACTGTGATATCTAGTGGCTTCAAATTTCTTTGGCAAATTTTTCAATATACCAATTTTTTTTGATCTGATATTGCTTGTTTTTCCATGCATAATTTTTTTTGCTTGAATTATTTTTGACCCGAAAACTTGCCCTATTATTTGATGGCCCAAACAAACACCAAGAATAGGAATTTTTTTATAAAGTGATTTAACTATTTTAATACAATTGCCTGATTGATTAGGATTTCCTGGTCCTGGTGATATTACAATTTTATTATAGTTTTTTTTTAAAATTTCGTTATCAGTAATTTTGTCATTTCTGACAACATCAACATTTTTTTTAAATGAAGATATGTAATGATATAAATTAAATGTAAAACTGTCGTAGTTATCTATTAATAAAATTTTCATTACTTTAAAGCGCTCAATAGAGCTTTTGCTTTATTAATTGTTTCAATATATTCATTTTGAGGCTTGCTATCTGCAACAATTCCTGCGCCTGCTTGCACATAAAATTTATTATTTTTAACCAAAGCAGTTCTTAAAGCTATACAAGTGTCAAATTCTCCATTTGCAGAAAAATAACCTATTCCCCCAGCGTAAACTTTTCTTTTAGAAATTTCTAACTCATCAATTATTTCCATAGCTCTAATTTTAGGGGCGCCGGAAACAGTTCCAGCAGGGAATCCTGCTAATAATGACTTAAATTTTGAATATTTTTTATTAAAAATTCCAACAACATTTGAAACAATATGCATTACATGAGAATATTTTTCAATTTTAAAATTTTCTGTAACTTTGACAGTGTTAATTTTTGAAACTTTTCCAACATCATTTCTACCTAAATCTAACAACATTAAATGTTCAGCTAATTCTTTTTTGTCTTTAAGTAAATCTTTTGAGTAAAAATTATCTTGTTTTTTATTAATACCACGCGGTCTAGTACCTGCTATCGGACGAATGGTAATTTTACTATCTCTTAATCTTACTAGTATTTCAGGACTTGCACCAATTATTTGAAAATCATGAAAATTAAAAAAATACATAAAAGGAGAAGGATTAGTAATTCTAAGTTTTTTGTAAATTTCTAATGGTTTTTTAGTTAATTTTGCCTCAAATCTTTGACTTAAAACCACCTGAAAAATATCTCCAACTTTAATATATTTTTTTGCTTTATTAATCATTGATAGAAACTTATTTTTAGATGTATTTGACTTAACTGATATTTTTTTTGTTTCAATTTTAGAGGTCATATAATTGATTTTACTTTTAGATAATGTAATTAGTTTAATTAATTCTTTTTTGATTTCTAAATATTTTTTTTTATAATTGGTTATTTTTTCATCTTTAAATACATTAACTATAAAAAATATTTTTTTTTTAAAATTATCATGAATTATTAAGACTCTTGGTCTTAAAATTCTAACGTCAGGTAATTTAAGGTCATCTTTACATTTATTTGGAATTTTTTCTATATATCTAATTGTATCATAAGAAAAATAACCTGAAAGCAGTGAACATATAGGTGGTAAACTTTCTGGAGTTTTGAATTTAAAATTTTCAATTAAATTTTCAATTACTTTTTTTGGTGTACCATTTATTTTTATTTTTTTATTTTTACTGTTAACTGAATATGAATTATTATTATTAAACTCCCATATTTTATCAGGTTTTTTGCCAAAAATTGTATATCTACCTTTAATAATTCCTTTTTCAACAGATTCAAAAATAAAGCTATTTTTTTCACTCAAGAAATTATTAATTAAATTTAAAATTTCACTGTCATCTTTAATTTTTTCGCTAGTGAAAAAAACTTGATTTTTATTTCTTTTATGTTGAAACTTAAAATCATTGAAGTTTCTATTAATCATTATCTGTAATAATTTTTTACTCTTTCAAGCGTTTTTTGATTAATTTTTACTTTATATTTTTTATTTAGAAGAAGGTCATAAGATGAAAACATATTATTTTTTATATTCTTGTTGGATTTATCATTATAGTTTTTATATTCATTAGAGCTTTTTATGATATTTTCTTGATTAGATTTAGCAACTTTTGCCATATAAATATTTTGTTTTTTATCACTAATTAATGTAAATGAGTTTACTGGAAGTGCATACATTAGTTTTACTGAATTGATATCAAATTTACTGTCATCTTGTACAGAGCTTAATTGAATTTCTCCTATGGTTGTAGAATTTTCATTCGATAATTTTATAAAATCATTCTCGGTAAATTTTTTGTTATTAATATTGGTTATTAGTTTGAAATTATAATCATATTTTGATTTTTCATATAAAATTTCTGTTATTTTGTTTCTAAAATTTATACTATCTAGACTAGGTAAAAATTTATTTATTTTATCTATTTCATAAAGTACATAAAATTCATTTTCTTCAATTAATTGAATTTTATTTTCATTTCTTTTTTTGTAAACTTTTTCTTCAATTTCATCACCATTACTAATCGAAATGTAATTAGATTTTATTGTTGGTTGAATTTTAAGTTCAGCAATTATATCTCTAAACTTTTCTCCATCATATATTTTGTTTTCTATTTGATCAATTTTTTCAAAAAAAAATTCATTGTATTCATCAGATTCAGTCAAATTTTTAGGCGTAAGTTTAATATATGAAAAATCAATATGATCATTTTTTAACTGATCTTTATTTTTATCTATGTAAGATTGAATTTCTTTATTAGTAAAGCTTTCTTTTTTTTTATAAATGTTGGCAAGATTAATATATTCAATGTCTAGTTTTTTTGTTTCTTCTTTGAATATATTGTTAGTTATAAAAAAAGGTGATTTGATGCCTCCTCCAATATATGTAAATAAGTTATTTCGTAGCTCATTTTTTTTTAACCTTATTTCAAAATCTGGTGCTGTTAAGTTATTAACTAATAAGAATTTTTCATATTCAGTTCTTGAAAATTTTTTTTGATCATCTAAGAAAATATCATTTTTTTTAATTTGTTTTATTAATACCTTTTCTGAAATTTGGAGACTAAGATTTTCAATTTCCATTTGAATTAGTGTGGTGGTAACTAAATTACCTAGAGTTTCTTCTATTATATTATTGTCTATATTATTTTTGAGTGTTTCTAAATCCAATCTTGCTTCACTAAAATGATCAGTTAAATCTTCTGTAGAAATATTATGTTTGTTGATTTTAGCTAAACTGTTTGTATTACCACTGCTAAAAACTCCTCCCATACCCCAGAACACAAAAGGTATAACTATAATAACCATAAGAACTTTCGCTAGTATTGTTTTTGAAAATTTTCTTAAATTAGTAATCATGATATTTTTTAAGTTATTGATCTCTAAAAGACAAACCTATAGATTAAAATTTTCATTATGACAAATAAATTCATATATTTTATAGCTAATTGGAAAATGTTTGGTGATATTAAATCAATAAATTCACTAAATAAAGTTCTTAAATTTTCAAGAATTATGAGGAATAATAAATTTAGGTTAATTTACTGTCCTCCTTATACTTTACTGAATTTGTTTCATAAAAAAATTAAGAATTCAAATATTGAGCTTGGTGCTCAAAATTGCCATGAAGAAGAAGCTAGTGGACCTTTTACAGGTTCAATAAGTTCAAAAATGTTAAAAAAAATTGGAGTAAAATATGTAATTATTGGTCACTCAGAAAACAGAGCAATTGGCGAATCTAACTTTTCTATAAACAAAAAAATTAAATCTTGTATTAATAGTGGTTTAAAAATTATTTTTTGTATTGGTGAAACTTTACAACAAAGAAAAAAAAAACAAACTCATAAAGTTTTACTTGATCAAATTTCCAAAGGTTTAAAAGAAATTAAAAAATTGAATAATGTTATTTTCGCATATGAACCAGTATGGTCTATAGGAACTGGAATAGTCCCAAAACCAAAAGATTTGAAAAAAAATGTAGCATTTTTAAGAAATAGTCTTTTAAAAAAATTTCGATTAAAAAATCCAAAAATTTTATATGGAGGTTCTGTAAATCCAAAAAATGTAAGAAATTTTAAAGAAATAAATATTATTGACGGTTTTTTAGTTGGAGGTGCCTCTCAGGATTCAAAAAAATTTATTGATATCATTAAAAAAACCTTTAATTAACTGTCATGGAAAATATTTTATTAGTTACTAATGTGATTCTTGCTATTTTGCTTGTTATTATTATTCTTCTACAAAAATCAGAAGGCGGAGCATTAGGCATAGGCGTATCTCAAGATAATTTTATGTTTTCGCGTTCAGCAAGTGATTTTTTCACAAAAGCTACAGCAATAATTGCTACACTTTTTATTATATGCAGCTTAAGTCTTACAGTGATTTCTAGACAAGATCTGATTCCCAGCACATCTGTTATTGATAAAATAGAAGAAAATTCAGGTGACGAACCAGAAATTCCTGAAAATAACGATTAATACTTTCCATTTTCAATATTTGTGGTTATAAAGTAATTCCATGGCGCGATATATATTCGTCACTGGCGGCGTGGTTTCATCATTAGGTAAGGGATTGTCATCTGCATCTTTAGCGTATTTGTTAAAATCAAGAGGCTTCAAAGTTAGACTTCGAAAAATGGATCCTTATATAAATGTTGATCCAGGAACAATGAGTCCGTTTCAACATGGAGAAGTATTTGTTACCGATGATGGGGCAGAAACAGATTTAGATCTTGGTCATTATGAAAGATTTACTGGAATCTCTTCAAAAAAATCAGACAATATTACAACCGGAAAAATTTACAGTGACATAATTAAAAAAGAGCGTAAAGGAAAATATTTAGGAAAAACTGTTCAAGTAATACCACATGTAACCGATAGAATTAAAGATTTCATTAAAGGAGATATTAAAAATGAAGATTTTGTAATTTGTGAAATAGGAGGTACTGTTGGAGATATTGAAAGTTTGCCTTTTTTAGAAGCAATTAGACAATTTTCAAATGATATTGGAAAAAACAAAACATTATTTATTCATTTAACTTTAGTCCCATTTCTTAAATCATCTGATGAAATTAAAACGAAACCAACACAACATTCTGTTAAAGAATTAAGATCTATAGGAATCCAGCCTGATATAGTTATTTGTAGGTCACAACAATCAATTCCTTTTGATCAAAGAAAAAAAATATCTTTATTCTGTAACGTCCCAATTGACAATGTTATAGAAACTGTTGATGTTCGAACCATTTATGAAGCACCATTAAGTTTTTATAATGAAAAGTTAGACAAACAAGTTTTAAAATTTTTTAAAATTAAATCTAAAAAAAGTGCTAATTTAAAACCTTGGAAAAAAATTACAAAAACAGTTTTACAAAATAAAAAACAAGTAAATATCGCAATAATTGGTAAATATGTAAATTTAAAAGATGCGTATAAATCTTTAGATGAAGCCTTAACTCATGGAGGTATTAATAATAATGTCAATGTTAATTTAATTAGAATAGAGTCTGATAAATTAAAATCAAATCAAATAAACAAAGAACTAAAGAAAGTTTCTGCTATTTTAATCCCTGGTGGATTTGGAAAAAGAGGAACAGAAGGAAAAATTTCTGCAATCAATTTTGCCCGGAGAAAAAAAATACCTTTTTTAGGTATATGTTTTGGTATGCAAATGGCTGTTATTGAGTTTGCTAGAAATGTTTTAAAAATACAAAAAGCAGGTTCTACCGAATTTGACAGTAATTGTTATCCAGTAATTGGATTAATAGATGAATGGAATAAAAATGGAAAAATAATTAAAGGCACAAGAAAAGATTTAGGAGGAACTATGAGATTAGGTCTTTATGAGGCTAAATTAAAACATAATTCGATGATAAAAAATATCTATAAATCAAGCTTTATTAAAGAACGACACAGACATAGATACGAAGTGAATAATAATCTAAAAAATAAATTTGAAGAGAAAGGAATGATTTTTTCAGGCATGTCTCCAGATAATAACCTACCTGAAATTATTGAACTTAAAAATCATCCATGGTTTGTAGGTGTACAGTTTCATCCAGAATTTACATCTAGACCTTTATCACCACATCCTTTATTCTCGTCATTTGTTAAGGCAGCAAAAAAATATAAATGAAAAATATCACTGTAAATTGTGAAAATATTGAAATTTCAAATAACAATAAAATTTGTTTAATTGCTGGGCCATGCCAACTAGAAACTGAACAACATGCTATCGATATGGCTGGAAAAATTAAAGAAATAGCAAAAAAGTTTAATTTAGGCTTTATATATAAAACATCTTTTGATAAAGCTAACAGAACTAGCCACAAAGGTAAAAGGGGAGCAGGCCTAGAAAAATCTTTGCCAGTATTTGATAAAATTAAAAAGGAATTAAAAATTCCAATTTTGACAGATATTCACAATGAAGATCAATGTTCAATTGTAGCTGGTCATGTAGATATTTTACAAATACCAGCGTTTCTTTGTAGACAAACAGATTTATTAATAGCTGCTGGAAAAACTAATAAGATAATCAATGTAAAAAAAGGTCAGTTTTTAGCACCATGGGATATGGTTAATGTAACAAAAAAAATTTCTGATACTGGTAACAAAAAAATCCTAGTCACTGAAAGAGGGGCAAGTTTTGGATATAATACATTAGTTTCAGATATGAGATCACTACCTATAATGGCAAAAAATGGCTATCCAATAATTTTTGATGCAACACATTCTGTCCAGCAACCCGGTGGACTTGGAGAGCAAAGTGGAGGACAAAGAGAATTTGTAGAATATTTGGCAAGAGCAGCTGTAGCAGTTGGTGTAGCTGGAGTATTCATAGAAACTCATCAAGATCCAGATAATGCCCCATCAGACGGACCTAACATGGTGCCATTAAATAAATTAGAAAATTTACTTAAACAACTTTCTGAAATTGATAATTTTATAAAAAAATAAATGAGTAAAATTTCAAAGGTAATAGCTCGTCAAGTTTACGATAGCAGAGGAAATCCAACTGTAGAAGCTGAAGTTTTTTCAAAAAATATTAGCGCTAGTGCAATCTGCCCATCAGGTGCATCTACAGGAACTTATGAGGCTTATGAAAAAAGAGACACTAATAATAAAAAATATTTAGGGAAAAGTGTTTTTAAACCAGTTAATTTAATTAATTCAAAAATTTCAAAAAAATTAAAAAATATAAATATTCATAATCAAGAATTAATTGATTCAATTTTAATAAGACTTGATGGTACCAAACAAAAAAATTA
>CACIML010000018.1 GCA_902587735.1 uncultured Pelagibacteraceae bacterium | reverse complement strand
AAAGTTAAAAAATCTATCGATCTTTCATATAAAAGAATTTTTCAATTTCACTTAAGACAAAAAGTAAAAAATATTTATTATAAGGATAAATTACAAAATAAATTAAGCTATAAATATATACCGTTAGACTCAGTGGGGATATATGTTCCTGGAGGAACTGCTTCTTATCCAAGTACTGTGCTAATGAATGCAATTCCAGCCATCATTGCTGGTGTTAAAAGAATAGTAATGGTTAATCCGCGAAATAAAGGAAAACAAAATTCAGGTGTATTATATGCTGCAAAAAAATGTGGAATTAAAGAAATCTACTCTATTGGTGGAGCTCAGGCAGTAGCAACTCTTGCATATGGTACAAAAAAAATTGTTAAAGTTAATAAAATTGTTGGCCCAGGCAATTTATATGTAACAAGTGCTAAAAAAGAAATATTTGGTGATGTAGGAATTGATATGATTGCTGGACCATCAGAAATTACTGTTGTGGGCGATAAACATAGTAATCCTAATTGGATTGTTTCTGATTTAATTGCTCAAGCAGAACATGATGAACAATCACAAAGCATATTAATTTCAAAAGATAAAAATCTTATTAATAAAGTTAAAAAATTATTATTTTATCAATTGAAAAATCTTCCAAGAAGATCAGTTGCAACGAAGAGTTTAAAATCAAATGGTATTTTAATAAGTGTTTCATCAGATCAAAAATTGATTGAAGTTATTAATAGGATTGCTCCAGAACATTTAGAGCTAAATATAAAAAATTATAACAATTATGTTAATCGAATTACCAATGCAGGGTCAATTTTTCTTGGCAAGTATTCTACAGAAGCAGTAGGAGATTATTTGGCGGGAACTAATCATGTATTACCAACAGCAGGATCAGCTAAATTTTCATCAGGATTAAGTGTTTATGATTTTTATAAAAGAATTTCATATATAAATTTATCAAAAAAGGGTATTGAAACTCTTGGCCCTTCAGTTATAACTCTTGCAAATTTCGAAGGGTTAGAAGGACATGCTAAATCAGTCGAATTAAGAATTAGGAGAAAATAAATTTGTCGAAACAAGATTTACTTGAATTCAAAGGCAAGGTAATTGATTTACTGCCAAATGCTATGTTTAGAGTGAAGTTGGAAAATGATCATATTGTGACAGCACATACAGCTGGAAAGTTGAGAAAAAATAGAATTCGAGTTTTACAAGGTGATAATGTTACAGTTGAAGTAACTCCTTACGATCTTACAAAAGGCAGAATTATTTTTAGATTTTGATTTTTGCCTCGGTAGCTCAGGAGTAGAGCAGAGCCCTGAAAAGGCTTGTGTCGGAGGTGCGAATCCTTCCCGAGGCACCATATATTTCAATAAAAATTAATTTAATTAATCTTGCAATCAATATTAAAATCTAATAGTTAGTCACAAGCTAAAGTTTAGCTTAAAGTAAAACAATAAAAGGAAGAGTAAAAATGAGTCTAAAAGGTAAAGTAAAGTGGTTCAATGGCAAAAAAGGTTATGGTTTCATTGAACGAGAAGATAAAGAAAAAGATGTTTTTGTTCACGCTAGCGCAGTAAGAGAAGCTGGATTAAGATTTCTTAATGAAGGTGACGAATTAACATTTGAAGTTGAAGACGGAGATAAAGGCCCATCTGCAGTAAAATTGCAAAAAACCTCTTAAATCTAATTCACATAAATTTGTATAGGAATTTTAAAAGACAAAGTAAGCTTTTTTTGTTCCTATACAAAACCTACTTGCATTTATAAGAATAAATGTTATTTAACTCACAATGATTAGAGCAATTAAAGTATTAGGAAACACTCACAGACTTCATTTTCATGCTGGCTGCACGCTAGCAATTTAATCATTTTATAAATTTAAAATTAATAACAATTAGTATAAAATAACAAAGGATGCCGCCTTCGGATAATGGTTAATCCTGGAGTTTGTGGAACTCTCAATCTTGGTTCAATTCCAAGAGGCGGTACCAAAAAATGAAAAAAGATGAAAAATTAATACCTGGACTACCTTCAGGTTTTGAAGATAGATGGAATAAACAATTATCACTTAAAAAGAAATTGCTTGAGATAATTGAAAACAATTTTTTAAAGTTTGGTTTTAGCCCTTTAGAAACACCATCTTTTGAGATTAGCAAAAATATTGGATCGTTTTTGGCAGACGAAGAAGATAATTCTATGTCTGATGTATTCACATTTAATGATGGTAAAGAAAAAATTACTCTTCGATATGATTTAAGCAGTCCCTTAAGCAGGTTTGTTGCTCAAAATTATAGAGAACTTCCTTTTCCATACAAGAGATATGCAACAGGAAATGTTTGGAGAAATGAAAAAAGTGGAAATGCAAGGTACAGAGAGTTTACACAAGCAGATGTTGATATTATTGGAAATGCAAATAAAGCCCAAGCTGATTCAGAAATTTGTAATATTATTGCTGATACTTTAACAAAATGTGGATTGAGTGAAAAACAATTTAAAGTAAGTGTAAGTAATAGAAAAATTGTTCAAGGATTAATTAATCAGCTAAAGATTAATGACAAGAATCAAGAATTAAAAGTAATTAGAGCTATTGATAAGTTAGATCGTATTGGATTAAAAGGAGTTGAAGATTTACTTAAAAAAGAAAGAGTAGACGCTTCTGGAGCAATTACAAAGGGTGCTAACTTATCTGATGCGCAGGCATCAGAAATTTTAAATTTTTTAAAAATTAAAAACCTTAAAGACTTAAAATCTACTTTAAAAAATTCATTATCTGCAGAAGGAATTAAGGAAACTGAAGATCTTTTAGAAGTTGCAAGGTATGGAAAGTATGAAAAGGTAATTCAACCTAACTTTGCAATAGTTCGTGGTCTTGCTTACTATGATGGGTTTTGTGTTGAAACTAATGTTAATTTTAAGGTCAAAAATAATAAAGGAAAAGAAATTGATGTAGGAAGTATTGCCTCAGGCGGTCGTTATGACAAACTTATATCAAGATTTAAAGGTGCAGATTTTCCAGGAACTGGGATGAGTATTGGAGTAGACAGATTGTTATTTGTTTTAAGTCAAATTAATTCAATTAAAACAAAAAATAATGTGCCTGTACTTATTTGTATTTTAGATAGCAAATATCTAAAAACATATTATGAAACATTAGATTATTTAAGAGAAAATGGAATAAACTCTGAATTATATTTAGATTCATCAAAAAATTTAAAGAAACAATTAACTTATGCAGATAAAAAAGGCTGTCCAGTAGCGATTATATTAGGAGAGTCAGAGATTAAAGAAAATAAATTTACTTTAAAAAACTTAAAGTCTTTAAAAGATAACGATCAAAAAACTGTTTCAAAAGAAAGTTTAATAGATGAAATCAAAAAAATTATCTGAAAAAATTCTTAGATCTATTAAGTCTAAGGGTTTTAACAATATCGCATTGGATCCAGTTCTTGAAACAAAATATATACTTCAAAGATCCGGGGAAAATTTTAAGAAATTCTTATTTTCATTTTATGATTTAAATGGAAAGGAACTTTGTTTAAGACCAGATTTAACGATTTCTTCAGCAATAAGATTTATACAAAACAAAAAAGATATTAGAGAAAAAGTTTTTTATAGTGGTGAAGCATTTAGAAAAACTTACCAAAAAAAAGACAGTATTATAAAAAATCAAATTGGTTATGAAATTTTAGGCTCTAAAAACAAGCAGAAAGATGACGAAGAAATTATAGATACATCTTTAAAAATTTTAAAAAATAGTGGTTTTAAAAAGCCAGTTTTAAAAATTGGTAATGTTGAATTGTTTAATTTATTAATTAACAAACTAGACATTCCAAGAAGATGGAAAAATAGACTTAAAAAATATTATTGGAATGAAAATTATTTTAACGAATTATTAAAAAGATTAGAAACAAATTCAGATATAGATCCAGTATTTGTTGAAACTGATAAATCAAGATATCAAAAAATGAGAAAAGAAAATCAAAATAAAATAATTGCAGGTAGAACTTATAAAGAAGTACTGGATAGATTTAATATGAAAATTAAAGATCCAAGAAGTTCATCAACTGGAAAAAATAATACAAATATCATAAAGAAATTTTTAAAAATTAAATGTCCATTAAAAAAAGCACCAAAAGTTTTAAATGCATTTTTTACAAAAAATAAAATTAATATTATTGTTGGAAAGGGATTTTTTCCTTTAAGCAAAAGTAATAACAAAAATTTAAAAATCGAATTTTCAGCCGCCAATGGAAGAGAAGTTGAATTTTATAGTTCAATGATTTTTTCCATAGAAGTTAAGATAAAATCAAAATTTAAAAACTTCATATCAGGTGGAAGATATGATCAGTTAACTACTAATTTAGGATTTAGAAAAGTTTCCGCAGTAGGTGCCGCTGTAAACATGAATTTATATGACTAAAAATATTATTAATATAGGGCTTCCATCTAAGGGAAGGTTAAAGCATGACACAATTAATGTTTTAAAAAAAAATAAATTAAATATTTATTCCGAAAGAGGAGAGAGAGATTTATTTGGATATATTAAAAAAATTCCAAATGTTAAAATTATTTATTTGCATGCTAGAGAATGTGTTGAACAGTTATCATTGGGAAATATCGATATTGGTTTTTCAGGATATGACTTGTTAAAAGAAAGTGAAATTAATACACAAAACAAAATTTTAATTAGTAAAAAGTATGATTTTGGCAATGCCAATTTAGTTTTGGCAATTCCTGATTTATGGATAGATGTTCAAACATTATTAGATTTAGACGAAGTTGCAGACGAATTTAAAAAAAGGAAAAAAAGACTTTTAAGAGTAGCAACAAAATATCCAAATTTAACTAGACAATTTTTATATTCAAAGGGAGTGACACAATTTCAATTAGTCAAAAGTCTTGGAAGTACTGAAGTAGCGCCTTTTACAGGTACAGCAGAAATTATATCAGACATAACTAGCACTGGAATAACATTAAAAGCTAACAATTTGAGAATTTTAAAAGATGGGGAAATTTTAAAATCACAAGCTTGTTTGATGATATCAAAACTTTCTTTAAAAAAATTAGGAATTAAAAAGATTATAGCCTTGCTTAGCAGATAATTTATTTTAGTATCTTACTACTTATGCAAGATTCGTTATCTTATGTAATTTTAGTCCTAATAGGAGTAGTTATTTATTTATTAATTACTCAGCGTAAAAAAAAGGAAGAGCCTGTAGATAATACTCAAGAGCTCAATAACCTAAAAGAAAGTATAAATAATTCTTTTAATACAATGTCTGCTTCATTTAACAATTTATCCAAAGATGTTACAAGAGACATGACACAAACATTAACCTCTGTTAATGAAAAAGTTTCTGCTTTTAATACTCAAGTTGAAAATTTAAATAAAAGCCAAGATGGTATTAATAAGATTTTAGCTGGAGTTAAAAAATATGGTACCTTGGCCGAATTTAGTTTGGCCTCTTTATTAAAAGATTTATTACCTGCCTCTCAATTTATCTCAAATGTTAAAATGAAAGAGGATACAGGTGAAAATGTTGAATTTGCGATTAAACTTCAAGATGGAGTTTTGGTTCCCGTAGATAGTCATTTTCCAGTAGAAAAATTTAAAGCAATTGATGATGCTTATCAAGCTGATGATAAAAAAGCTGCTGCAGATGCTAGAACAAAATTAGCCAGAGTGTTTAGAGATAAAGCTAAAAGTGTGAATGAAAAATATATTGTTCCACCGAAAACTACAGACTTCGCAATAGTTTATGCTCCAACTGAAAGTTTATTTTCAGAATTAAGTTCTTACCAAGATCCAAGCACAAAAGAACTATTAACACATGAATTAATGAAAAAGTATAAGGTTGTAATATTAGGACCCAATACTCTTTCAGCTTACTTACAATCTTTACACATGGGTTTTCAAACGCTCAAAGTTCAAAAACATGCAACTGAAATTTATGATCATCTAAGAAATATTAGCACAAGGTTTTCAAAGCATTTTGATAATGTTCTTATTCTTAGAAAAAAACTAGAAGAAGCAATGGGTGTTGTTGATAGTTTTGGAAAAGATGCAAGATCAATTACAAGAACTTTAGAAAATATAAAAGATCCCGAGCAAGTTGAAATAGCCGCTAAAACAGAAAATGTAGAAAAATTTGTTGGCCACTCAAAACAACTTAAAAATTAATTTCAATTTCAAATCAAATACAATTATAAATTACAAAATGGAGTGGAATAACAAATTTACTTATCCAAAATCATCACGGTCATTAGAAAATGGTCTTAGAAACTATTTATTCGGCAAAAAAAAATTGCCAAGTGTCACCTCTATTTTGCAGGCTACTAAATCTGAAGAGGATAAAGCTTCTCTAGAAAATTGGAAAGAACGAGTTGGGCATAAAGAAGCTAACAGAATTAAAAATGAAGCGTCCAGCAGAGGAACATCAATGCATTCTTACATAGAGGAATTTTTAAGAGGAAGAATTAATGAAAGTTTTTTTGAGAGCAATGAACAACATATTAGAATGTCTAAAGAAATAATAGATAAAGGAATTAAAGGTAAGTTAGAAGAAATTTATGGAATGGAAACTACATTATATTATCCAGAGAAATATGCTGGAACAGCTGATCTAGTTGGTATCTATCAAGGACAAGAAACAATTATAGACTTTAAGCAAGCAAATAAACCAAAAAAGGTTGACTATATACAAGATTATTTTCTTCAATTAGGCGCTTATACCTTGGCACACAATATAGTTTATAAAACTAATATTACTTTAGGAGTAATTTTATTATGCACTGTAGATAATTTATTTCAAGATTTTAAAATTGAAGGATCAGAATTACTTATGTATCAAAATTTATTTTTAGGAAGATTAAAGAAATTTAATGAAATGAATAATTTATCTTGACTTTTAATTACCAGTATTTACAAGAGATATTACTAACTAGAAGCTACTCGTTTAGATGCAAATGGTTTAGTTCTCATAAAAAAAATCTAAACATTCATCAAAACATAGCTTTATAGAAGATTTTAAAAAATATGAATTTAGCTATTTGGGATATAGAAAGTAGTTCAGCAGCAACAGACTGGGCCAGCATAATTGAAATTGGTGGTGTGCTAGTTGATGAAAATTTTAAAGAAAAAGATAGGTTTAATTTAAGATGTAGATTGCCCGAAGGCGAGATTCCTCAGGCAATGGCCCTAATTGTTAATAAGACAAGTATTGATCAATTAACCAAAACTAATTTAAGTCATTATCAAATGCTTAGTGAAATAGAGCGAATCTTTACTCATTGGGGAAAGAAATGGGGACCTACAATTTTTCTTGGTTGGAGCAACATTGGATTTGACGATGAAATGCTTCGAAAAGAGTTTTTTAAAGGAATTAGATATCCTTATATTACAAATGCATCACCTAATAAAAGACATGACGGTATTAATATTGCAAGAGGTGCTTACGCTATAGATCCAAATGTATTGGAGACAGAGATTAATGAAAAAAATAACCCGGTATTTAAACTAGAATCATTAAGTCGGATGAACGGATTTGATTCTAGCGATGCACATTCTGCTTTTTTTGACGCAACATTGACTATGAAAATACTAAGATTAATAAAAAAAAAACAACCCAATACTTGGGACATGTTTTTAAGAACAGCTAGTAAAGCAGATACTGAAACAATTTTTCAGAAAGAGAACATAATAACTTTGAATGAATATTTTTATGGAAAATCTAGATTGTATTTGTGTGCCCCTTTGCACCCAAAATATTGTATTCATCCAATTTATAAATGGGGTCAAGCAGTAGATCTTAGAGTTGATGTTGAGCCATTGTTTAAAATGTCAATCAATGAATTAAAAATTGAGATGAAAAAAACACCTAAATTTTTAAGAACAATTAGATCTAATAAAGCGCCAATAATTATTGATTCTGAGTATGGCATGAAGGTAGAACCATATAATGCAATTGATCCAAGCTTAATTAAACAAAGAGCTCAACTAGTAAGAAATAATGAGAAATTTTCTCAAAATATTCTAACAGCATTAAGAGAGATAGCAGAAGAAAAAGAGCAATCAAAATCTCAAGAAGACATTTACGCGGAGGAAAGTATTTATACTAAATTTACATCTAACAAAGATACTTCACAATTTGGAGCTTGGCATGCCGCTTCTTGGAAAGATAAACTAAGTTTACTTGATAAATTTGAGGATAAAAGATTAGTAGGATTTGGAAAAAAAATAATTTTTCAGGAAGCACCAGAAGTATTACCTCCAGATATTTTTAAAACAATTCAACGCGGAATAGCAAAAAGAATTTTAAGCGAAAAGAGAGAAAAATGGTGGACAGTTTCAACGTGTTTTACAGAAATTGATACTCTAAGAGATAAATATTCAGATCAAAATGACGAAGAAAAACTAAAATTCTTAGATGAACTTAATGAATATATAATGTCAGTACAAAAAAAATATGAAAATGTTTAAAATTAACACAGCATTAGTGCTATGCGCAGGTTATGGCAAAAGATTAAACCCATTAACTTTAAAGAATCCAAAACCACTTTTAAAATTAAATGATTTAACATTGTTAGAAAATACAATTAATTTAATAAAGAAATTAGACATTAGTGACATTAAATTAAATACTTTTTATTTAAAAGATCAGATAAAAATTTTTATTGAGCAAAAAAATTTTGATGTAAAAATAGAAATCATTGAAGATGGAGATAAAATTTTGGACACTGGTGGTGGAATTCTTAATATGACTAATTCATTAAATGAACAAGATTTTTTAGTTTTTAACCCAGACACAGTATGGAGTATTGATTATTTAAATTGCATTAAAGAAATGGAGAATTTTTATTTTTCAAAAAAAATTCAAAATATTTTAATGGTTGTTAATAAAGATTTAAGTTTTGATAAAAAACTTAAAGGAGATTTTAACTTAAAAAAAAATTTACTTAGTAAAGTAGATGAAAATCAATACATTTATACTGGATGTCAAATTTTAAATAAAAATTTATTAAAAAATATTAATAAAAAAATATTTTCAATTAATGAAATATGGAATGCGTTAGTTGAAAAAAATAATTTATTTGGATTTGAGAGTGTAAACAAATTTTCACATGTTACTGATTTAGAAATCTATAATAAATTGTTAAAACGCTATTAAATCTTTTGCTCTTTCTTGATCTAAATAATTACATTTTGTAATTTCATTTTTTGAATTGAAAGCAATCATCAGTGGATTTCCAGTAGGAATTTCAAGTAGAGGTATTTTTTTTTCATCCAAATTAAATAAAAATTTACATATGGCTCTTATAGAATTACCATGTGCAGCTACAAGCACGTTTTTGTTATTTTCTAATTTGTTTTGAATTTCTTTTTTAAAATAAGGTAATACCCTTTCATATGTATCTTTAAGAGATTCTGTATCAGGTATATTTTTTAAAGGCACATCCTTATAAATTTCAATGTTGATTGGGTGATAAGGATTATTCTTATTTAAAGGATCAGGAGGAGTATTCCAGGATCTTCTAAGCTCATGTATTTTTTTTTCTCCATAAGTTTTTTTCATTTCATCTTTATTCAACCCTGTTAGTGCTCCGTAATGTCGTTCATTTAATTGCCAAGCTTTAATTGTATCAATGTCTTTAATTCTCAAAGTATTAAGTATTAATTTAAGAGTATTTATTGCTCTTTTTTGATAAGAGGTAAAAAAATAATCTATTTTAAGTTTTTGTTCTTTAATAAGTTCACCTGATTTACATGCTTCAAGTTTACCTTTTGGAGCCAAATCCACATCTACCCATCCGGTAAATCTATTTTCCATATTCCACTCACTCTGTCCATGTCTTACTAATATCAAATGACTCATATATAAATTTTAAGTATAAAATAATTATGCCAAAGACAAAAATATTATTTCATATTCTTAATGTTATTCTCATTAGTTTATACATTTATCCTGGAAGTATACTAGGCTATTTGGTTTATAGAGATTTTAGTAAACAACCAAATTTAACCGGTAATTTTTTTGAAATATCATCAAATCATGTTTATGCATTCTTTTTATTATCTATATTAGGTCTTCTTGCTTACTATAAAGTTAATAAAATTTTTATTATTAATTATTTAATTTTTATTGCAATAATTCTTGAACTTTTACATTTAATTATTCCAAACAGAGGATTTCAATTTGGAGACTTGTTTGGTAATATAGTAGGAGTTTTATTGTCAATTATAATGATAAAAATATTTAATTTTTGGAGAAAAAAATGAGCACTTTTGATGACAGAGAAAAAAGTTTCGAAAAAAAATTTGCACATGATGAAGAGCTGCAATTTAAAATTAATGCACGAAAAAATAAATATCTAGGCCAGTGGGTTTCTCAAATTTTAGGTCACGATCCTGAAAAGGAAAAAGAATATATACAATCAGTTATAAAAGCTGATTTTGAAGAAGCAGGAGATGATGATGTTTTTAGAAAATTAAAAGCAGACTTAGCAGACCATAATATTTCTGATGAAGATTTAAGAAAAAAAATGAATGAGCTTAATGAAAAAGCAAAATCAGAATTTCAGTAGTTTTCTAGTATTTTTATTTTTTTTAATTTCAGCCTGTTCTTCAATTCCAAAAAATACTGCTGATGGTTGTTCAATATTTTCTGAAAGGTACCTCTGGTATAAACATGCAAAAAAAGTTGAAAAGAAATGGGGGACGCCAGTTTATATACAAATTGCATTTATTAAAATGGAATCTGATTTTGACTGGTTAGCTAAACCACCTAGACAAAAAATTTTTAAAATAATTCCATATAAAAGACCATCAAGTTCTTTAGGATATTCTCAGGCAGTCAAAGGAACTTGGGAACAATATAAGAAAGAAACTAATAATAAATTAGCAACCAGAGTAAGATTTAAAGATAGTGTAGATTTTATAGGTTGGTATACAAATAAAACTAAAGAAATTAATAAGATAGCTCTTACGGATGTTTATCACCAGTATTTAAATTATTATTTAGGTTGGGGCAATTATAAAAATAAAAAATATAAGACAGATCAAAAAGCAATTTTATTAGGCAAAAAGGTACAACGACAAGGTGATAAGTATAGACTGCAGTTAAAAAAATGTCATAAAAAACTTAATAGAAATAAATATATAATTTTTTAACGTAACTGTTTTTTAAGCTCTATATCAACAGCATCTATTCTTTTTGTATTTTTTGCCAATGCTAAATACATTGTTGGTGTTACATATAGTGTAAAAAATGTTGAAATTATCATTCCACCTAATATTGTTGCACCAACAGCAAGCCTAGACCCCTCACCAGCCCCAGGTCCAATATTTCCAACAACTAAAGGCATCATTGCAATCATGGTGCTTAGAGATGTCATGATAATAGGTCTAAATCTAAGTTCACATGCTTCTTTAACTGAGCTTTCAATATTTTTTCCAGTTAACCTGAGCTGGTTAGTATAGTCGACAATTAGGATAGAATTTTTAGTGCTAATTCCAATAAGAATAACGAGTGCAATTTGAGAAAAAATATTTATGGAAGTATTTAATAATAAAATAAACACCAACCCTCCAAATACAGCTAAAGGAACTGTAAGAATTATTATAAATGGATGTATAAATGAATTAAAAGTTGCTGCCATTACTAGGTAGGCCGTCAACAGAGCTAATGCAAAAATAATATACAATTCATTACTAGTTTCCTTTAATTCTTCTGATTTCCCCTTCCATGTAATTTGTTTTTCAGGTGCAACTTTAGACATAGTTTTTTCTAAGTACTTTATTGCTTCAGATAAGGTGTAATTTTCACTTATATTAGCGGATATAGTAACTGCTCTTTGTCTGTTATATCTTGCTAATTTATTTGCCGACCCTTCTTCTTTAAAATTAACTAAATTTGTTAATGAAATTAATTTTTTAGTAGTTTCTGATCTGACAAAAATTTTACTTAGACCTTCTTTATCTTTTCTATCTTTTAAATATTGTTGAAGAATAATTGGATACTCTTTTCCTAATTTATTAAATTTTGTAACTGTTTTACCTCCATAAAGACTTTCAAGGGTTTCCCCAATTGATTGGGTAGAGATGCCTAAATCTTTTACTTTATTTTTATTTATAATTAATTTTATCTCAGGTTTATTTCTTGAATAATCAGATTCTATTCTAGATAAATTTTTATTTTTTCTTAACATTCTTATTACTTTTGACTGAATTCTTTCTAATTTCTCATAAGTATTTCCTAATATAACCATTTGGACTGGTTTATTATAATTAGACACTCTTATTGACTGAGGAGATATTGGAAATGCCACTGTTTGAGGAACAGTTACTATTTTTCCTATTGCTTGTCTCATAATTGTTTGAGAACTTTGATTTCTGTTTTTCCATTTATCTAAAAGTGCAATAATCAAAAAACTATTTTCAGATCCAAATCCAGGAACTATCATCAAAAGTTTATTGTACGTGCTATCATCAGTTTGCAGGAGTGGTATAAGTCTTTTTTCCACATCTTCAGCTCTTTCTCGGGTATATTGAAAGGAACTTCCTTCATCTGTAAAACCTATGACCAAATATACCCCTCTATCTTCCAATGGCAGAAGTTCTTTTTTTCCATAATTGTATAATAATCCTGACGCTATAATCATTAAGATTATAAATGTGATTATAGTTTTTTGTTTATTTAACCAAAATTTTAAAGTGTCACTATAAAAATTTAAAAAACCTTTAAAAAATTTATCAAACTTAACTACAAAAAAATTTGTCTTTGTTTTTTTATTTAAAAATTTACTTCCAAGCATTGGTGATAAAGTAAGCGCAACAAAAGATGAAACAAGAATTGCAAAAGAAAGAGCAATAGCTGTTTCTTTAAATAAAGTTCCAGCTATACCTTCTATAAAAATTAGTGGCAAAAAAACTGCAATTAAAATTAGTGTTGTAGCAACAATTGCAAAAGTTATCTGCTTTGATCCTTTGTAAGCAGCAACCAAAGGAGTTTCTCCATTTTCTATTCTTCTATAAATTGCATCCGTCATGATTACAGAATCATCGGTAATTATGCCTATTGCGAGAATAAAACTTAATAAAACAAATATGTTTATTGATAGCCCAAACAAATAAATTCCTAGAAAAGTTGCAATTAAAGATACGGGCAAAGCAACAGCAGGTACAATGACCGCTTTAAGATTGCCGAGAAATAAATAAATAATTGCTACAACTAAAACAAAAGCAATAATTAAAGTTTTATATACTTCGTTAATTGCAGCTCCAATATATGTGGCTCTATTAAAAGCTATTTCTAGATTAAGTCCCTCTGGTAAATTTTTTTTTACTTCTTTAATTTTTTTTTTAATTTCTTTAGAGAGCTCTACAGTTGAAGCTCCACTTCTAGCATAAATACCAATTCCTACTGTTTCTAGGTTTAATGCATCCTTACTTTGTGTTCTAAATAATGCTTTTTCAGATACTGGACCAAATTCAATATTAGCAACATCTGCAAGTCTGACTAAATTATCTTTACCTTTTTTTATTGGTAATTGTTTAAGTTTTTCTAAATCATTATAAGATTTATCAAGATTAATTGTTAAATCTATGTTGTTTGATTCTAATGTACCAGCTGGCAAACTTACATTTTCATTTCTAATAGCGTTTTCAACCTCTTGAATTGTGAGATTGTTAGCTGCTAACTTAATTGGATCGATCCAAACTCTAACTGATAATTCCCGTAATCCACCAACTCTTATTCTTCCAACATTTTTAACACTAGAAAATTGATCTACCAAGTATCTTTCAGCATAATCACCAAGTTCTAAATCACTCCAAGTAGATGACGATAGTGCCAACCACATTGTGGTAGTAAAACCTGCTGCTTGTTTAAGTATTTGAGGAGGCTCAGATTCGCTAGGTAAACTTTTTACAATTCTCGCAACTCTTTCTCTAATATCATTTGCCGCATTATCTAAATCAATATCTGTGTCAAATTCTATATTTATAGTACTTTTTCCATTTTCAGATTTTGAATCAATATTTTTAACTCCTTCAGCTCCACCGATTACATCTTCAATTACCTGTGTAACTTCTTCATCAATTATTGGAGCAGATGCTGATTTGTATTCAACTTTGATCTGCACAACAGGTGGCTGTAAACCTGAAGGAAGTTCTCTTACTGGCAATTGCCAAAAAACAAAAATTCCAAATAATACTAAAATTAAAGACATTACCCATGAAACTACAGGTCTTCTTATGCTAACATCAGTTATATACATTGTTTATTGTTTTATCGGTTTTATTTTACCTCTCGGTATGACTTTTTTAAGACCTTCGGCTACAATTAAGTCTCCTTCAATTAAACCAGAAATAACCTCAACGCTTCCATTATTTCTTGATCTAAATTTAATTTCAGTTCTATTTGCGATATTATCTTTAGACACTTTATATACATAAGCCTTGTTTCCCTCTAATAGTATGCTCGTGTCTGGGATGCTAAGAGAATTTCTTTGATTGTATTTGACTGTTACTTCTAAAAGAGATCCAGGAACTAATTCAAAATTTTCATTTTCAATTTTAACTCTTGTTAACAGACTTCTTGTTTCAGCGTTAATTCTACTTGAAACACCATCTACTTCTCCGTTATAAATTTTGTTTTTGTATCCTGAAAAGGTTGCTTCTACTGTTAAGCCTTTTTTTACAACAGCTGCAAAAGTTTCTGGAATTTTAAGATCGCAATAAATTATAGAAGTGTCATCTAAGGTAATTATTATTGAATTTTCAGATCCAAGCGCATCCTCAGATAGCCCTCTTTTTCCAACTATTCCACTAAAAGGGGCTATAATACTTCTTTCTTTCAGTTTAATAATTTCGTCACCTTTTTTTACATACTCTTTAAGTTCTAATTCAGAAATTAATTCATTTTTTTTAATTCTAAAAGATTGAGTTTTTTTCGGAATAGCCGTTCCATAACTTTCAATTTTTTCAGAAAACTTATATTGAACTACTTCGGTTACTATAATTCCAGGAGGAGGCCTTTTGCTAAACTTTTTTTGAAAATGATTTCCAATCATCGTTCTTCCAACAATGACAGAAGCAATTATAACAAAGATAATTATTATTATTGAAGTTATTTTTGTAGATCTTTTCATTTTAATTATTTTAATTTACCGTATTCTGCCCAAGAGCCATCATAAATTTTAGGCAAATATTTATCATTAATTAAGGAATAAGCTAGACTTAAAACAGTAGCTGTAATTCCTGATCCACATGAAAATACTAAATTAACTGGTAGTTTTTTACATTTTAGGACTTCTTTAAATTTTATCAAAAGTTGCTCTTTATTTTTAAAAGTGTGATCGTCATTAATACACTCTTTAAAGGGCAAACAAATTGAATTTGGAATAGATCCACTTTTTAAATCCTTTCTTGGTTCAGGTTCCTTTCCTTCAAATCTACCTCTACTTCTTGCATCAACAACTATAAATTCTTTTTTAATTATATTTTCATCAATTTGTTTTTTATTTTTTACAAGAGTAGTATTTTCATTAGTTTGGTAGCTATCTATATGTTTCATTTTTTCTATTTTTTTTGCTATAGGTTTTTTTTCTTTTAGCCATTTTTTTAAACCTCCGTCCAATACAGAAACTTTTTCATGTCCAAAGTATTTAAGAGAAAACCATAATCTGCATGAACTGTAAACATCACTAAAATCATAAACAACTATATGATCAGTATTTTTAATTCCAAATGACCATAGCATCCTGGTCCAGTAATCTGAATTAGAAAGCATATGAGGAAAAGGCGAATTTTTATCACTATGTTCTTCAATATCAAAAAAAAATGCTCCTGGTATGTGTTTGTCTAAATATTCTTTTTTGGGATTCCTTTTTAAATTTGGCATATGCCAACTAGCATCAAAAATTTTAATATTTTTTAAGTTATTATTAAGCCATTCAGTTGAAACTAAATTCATTTTAGTGATTTTTTTCAAAGTACTTTTGGTGATATTCTTCAGCTTTGCAATAATTTTTTTCTTTAGATATTTTTGTAACAACTTTACCATTTAGTTTTTGATTAATTTTATTTAAGATTTTTTCCGCAATTTCTTTTTGAGAATTATTACAATAAAATATTTCACTTCTGTACTGTGTTCCGATATCTGGACCTTGCTTATTGAGTGTAGTTGGATCATGTATTTTAAAAAAATAATTTAATATATCTTCATAAGATACTTTTGAAGTATCAAACTCTATTTTTACGACTTCTGCATGATTAGTTTTGCCTGCACAAACTTCTTCATAATTTGTCTTGTCTACATTGCCTCCGCAGTAACCTACCTCAGTTTTAACTATGCCATTAAATTTATCAAATTCCATTTCTGGCTTCCAAAAACATCCAAGAGCTAAGATTGCTATTTCCATTGATTATTGTTTTAATTAATCTAAAAGTTATTCGTATGTTGACAAAAAATCAATTAGGCTTTTTGTACATGTTTCTTTCCATATGCGCATTTTCTGTAATGGATTTAATAGTTAAATGGTCGGAAAATTATCCTGTTGGACAAGTTTTGTTTTTCAGGGGTTTTATTGGACTGTTTACTTTATTTTGTTTTGTAGTTCCGAGAGAAAGATATTTTAATTTTTACAAAACGAATAGACTTTTTCTTCATTTTAAGAGGTGTGTATCTGGATTAATTGCAATCGTTGCAATTTTTATAGGTTTAAGAAACCTTCCTCTGGCAACTGTTGTTAGTATTTCATTTGCTGCACCAATTTTTGCAACAATTATGTCAATTTTTTTTTTAAATGAAAAAGTTGGTTTGTATAGATGGTTAGCGGTAATAATTGGTTTTATTGGCATATTAGTAATTTCTGAACCTGGATTTAGTTCTCTTAATATTTATTATATATATCCAATAATTTTTTGCTTTGGACTGTCATATGTTGCAATTACAATAAGACAATTATCATCGACTGAACCAGTTTGGCTTATAGGTCTTTATTTTTCTTTTTCCATAACGATTGTTAGTTTTTTTACTTTACCTATGGGCTGGGTATTGCCCACTTTAAAAGATTTATTTCTTCTATCTATGGTAGGAGTTTTAGGTGGTTTTGCAAATTTATGGTTAAGTCAATCTTATAAATTTAGTGAGGTTTCTCTTGTTACACCATTAAAATATATGGCATTAGTGTTTGCAATAATTTTTGGATATTTTATCTGGAATGAAATACCTACAATTAAGACTTTATTAGGTGCTTTATTGGTTATTATTTCATCAATAATTATTTTTAGAAGAGAAATTATTCTTCAAAAAGAAGTTTTTATCCCTAGACATGACTAAGCCTCCAAAATATTGGAATATAGCAAAAAATTATCTATCAAAAAAAGATAATACAATGAAAATTCTAATAAAAAAGTATAGAGGCAAAACTTTAACTACCAGAAAAGATATTTTTTTTTCTTTAGTCAAATCTATCACGGGACAGCAAATCAGCGTTTCTGCAGCTAGTTCAGTATTTAAAAAAATTTATAAAGTTTGTAATGGAAAAATTAATCCTAAAATTGTAAAAGGAATTAGCAACCAAAAACTTAAAAAGTGTGGCCTAAGCAGACAAAAAGTAAAAGGAATAAAAGAACTTTCAATTAAATTTGTTAATAAATCATTTAATCCAAAATTAATAAAAAACATGAATGATGAAGAAGCAATTATTTATCTTTCAAGTTTAAGACAAATTGGCAGATGGTCTGCTGAGATGATACTTCTTTTTACTTTTAATAGAGAAAATATATGGCCTGTTCAAGATATAGGTTTATTAAGAGCTATATCTAAAAATTATAAAAAAAAATATTTACCACCAAAAACTTTTATAAATAAACTATATAAAAGATTTTCGCCTTATTGTTCAGTTGCTACCTGGTATTTATGGAGATCTATAGATGATGAGCCAATACAGTATTAAACACCTTCAATAATTTGTAAATTTCTTTCCGTTGTATTTTTAGCTAAAGACCAGCCATCTTTGTATTCTTTTGAATTATGACACTCAACTGCTTTTTCATAAGTTGGAAATTCCCAAACTACTAATCTTTTAAAATCGTCCCCTTCTAATTTTATAGATTTTCCACCTCTAACCAATGGTTTTCCTCCATAACTTTTTATTATTGGAGTTACTTTAGCCGCATAACTTT
>CACIML010000017.1 GCA_902587735.1 uncultured Pelagibacteraceae bacterium | reverse complement strand
AACAATAGAGTGATTACAAGAGCTAATAAATCATCTAAAAAAGTTGGAATAGTAACAGGGGGTGGATCGGGTCATCTACCAGTTTTTACTGGATATGTTGGAAAAGGATTTTTAGATGCGTGTGCAATTGGTTCTGTATTTGCATCACCTTCAGTTGAGCAAATGGTTTCTGCAATTAAAAATGCAGATAATGGTAATGGTGTTTTATGTATCATTGGTAATTATGGTGGAGATGTAATGAATTTTGAAATGGCATGTGAAATAGTTGAAGCTGAAGGTATTAAAACAAAAAAAGTAATTGTTGCAGATGATATAGCAAGCGCAAGTGAATCCGAAAAATCAAAACGAAGAGGAATAGCTGGTATAATTTTTGTTTTTAAAATTGCAGGAGCTTGTGCTGAAACTGGTGCATCTTTGAATGATGTATTTAAAACCGCAACTGAAGCTAACGATAATATTAGAACGCTAGGAGTAGCTTTATCTCCTTGTATATTACCAGAAGCTGGTAAACCTACTTTTGAAATCAATGATGATGAAATAGAAATTGGAATGGGAATACATGGTGAACCGGGCATAAAAAGAGAGAAATTGAGGCTTGCAAATGATTTAGTTGATGATCTTTATAAAAGAATTATGGATGATTCAAAATTAAAAAATAATGACGATATTGCCATAATGATAAACAGTTTAGGCGCTACACCATTAGAAGAATTATATATTATATCAAAAAGAGTAAACGAAAATTTATCTAATTCAAAAATAAATAATGTTAAAACATATGTTGGAAGATATGTAACTTCAATGGAAATGGCTGGTATGTCAATTACTACATTAAAATTATCAGATAACCTGAAAAAAAATCTATTTGCTAAAAGCGAATGTCTATTTTGGAATAATTAAATGATTTCAGCTAAAGAAATAGTTTGTCCTAATAATCTCTTGGATGTTGCTCATAATAAAAAAGGTGTAACCGCTGGCATAGTTAATGCTGGTAAACCTTTGCCAATGCTATCTGTTATGGATGCTGTAAATGAAAACTTAATTATTCCAATTTTTATTGGAAATAAAGACGAAATAGAGAAATGTGCTGATAATCTTAAATTTGATATTTCAAAATATAAGATCATCCATGAACCTGATGAAAATAGTACAGCAAAAGTTGCAGGTAAACTTGCCTCAAAAGGTAAAATAAAAATAATTGTAAAAGGCCACATTCATACTGATGTTTTAATGAAAGAAGTTATAAAAAAAGAGTACAATCTTATTGGTAAAACAAGATTAAGTCATATCTGGCATATGACACTAGAAAAGCAAGACAAACCATTAATAATCACAGATGGAGCTTTAAATGTTATTCCTAGCTTGAAAACAAAAATGCATATCCTAAAAAATGTCATTAATTTTTCTAATAGAATTGGAATTGAAAGACCAAAGATTGCTGTATTGTCTGCTACTGAGGAAGTTTTAGATAGCATACAAAGTTCCTTAGATGCAAAAGAAATTACTGAATTAGCAAAAAAAGAAAATCTAAATGCTGATGTATTTGGTCCTTTGGCATTTGATAATAGTATTTCAAAAAAGTCTGCTGCAATTAAAGGAATTAAAAATGTTGTTGCTGGACAAGCAGATATATTGTTGGTTCCTAATATTGAAGCAGGTAATGGTTTAGTTAAAATGATGATTTATTTTATGGGAGCATGTGCAGCTGGAGTAGTGATTGGTGGAAAAGTTCCAGTTGTAATTACAAGCAGATCTGATGAAGCTGCAGCAAGATTAGCATCTATGGCTGCTGCTGTTGTTGCATTAGATTAAATAATTTAATAGAAGAGTAACATTTAATAAAATGTCTATTCAATACTTAAAAAAAGCTAAAAAAACATCATCAAGTGATGAAACAAAAACACAAGAAATTGTTCAAAATCTTTTAACTGAATTAGAAAAAACTAAAGAAGAAGGTTGTAAAGAATTAACAAAAAAATTTGATAAATATGAGGGCGAAATAATTGTTTCAAAAGAAAAAATAGAAGAAGTAAAAAAAAATATTGATCAAAAAACAAAAGATGACATTCAATTTTCTTACGACAGAGTAAGAAAATTTGCTGAAGCACAATTAAAAAATTATGGACAAAATTTTGAGGTAGAACTCTCAAAAGGTTTGTTTGCTGGTCAAACATTAGTTCCAGTAAATACTGCTGGGTGTTATGTGCCAGCTGGAAGATATGCTCACATAGCTTCTGCTGTAATGAGTATAACAACAGCAAAAGTTGCAGGAGTAAAAAATATTATTTGCTGCAGTTCACCAAAACCAAATATTGGAGCTCATCCAAAGATCATTTATACAGCTGATCTTTGTGGAGCTGATGTCATATTAAATTTAGGTGGTGTACAAGCAATAGCTGCTATGGCATTTGGCTTTTTTAATAATGCACCTGCTGATATTTTAGTTGGGCCAGGAAATCAATTTGTAGCAGAAGCAAAAAGAATATTATTCGGAAAAGTTGGTATTGATTTATTTGCCGGTCCCACTGAAATAGCAATAATAGCTGATAAGAATGCTGATCCAGAAATTGTTGCTTACGATTTAGTTGGTCAAGCAGAGCATGGTTACAACTCACCTGCGTGGTTATTTACAACTGACAAAAATTTAGCAGATGCAGTGATGAAAAGAGTTCCTGAACTTATTCAAAATCTTCCAGAATTTCCAAGATCAAACGCTGAAGCTGCTTGGAGAGATTATGGTGAAGTTGTTTTATGTGACAATAATGATGAAATGGTTAAAATCAGTGATCAGTACGCCCCTGAGCACTTAGAAGTACAAACAGAAAATTTAGATTGGTGGTTAAAAAAATTAAAAAATTATGGATCTCTTTTTCTTGGGGAAGAAACAACTGTTGCATATGGAGATAAATGTTCTGGAACAAACCATATACTTCCAACCAAAGGTGCTGGAAGATATACAGGTGGTCTTTTTGTAGGTAAATTCATTAAAACATTAAGTTTTCAAAGAATGACAAAAGAGTCTACTAAATTAGTTGGAGCAGCCGCAGCAAGACTTTCGAGATATGAAGGTATGGAAGCACATGCAAGAACTGGAGATATTAGGCTTAAAAAATACGGTTTTAAAAATTGATGTTAAACCAAGGCTACAAGACTGTAGCCTTAGTATATTAAAATATTTACAGTGAATTAATTAAATCAGGAGCTATTTTTTTCGACTTAGCTGCAAATCTAATTTTTTTAATTTCTTCTAAATTAGACTTGTCATTGCCAACAACCACAAATCCAATCATTCCCATATTTTTATGAGGGGTACACCAGTAGGCATAAATACCAGGTATAGAAAACTTATATTCAGTATCTTTATTAAATTTTGATTTAAATTTTTCAACTCCTTCAGGAACGCCACCTTTAATAAACTCAACATTGTGTCCTTTGTCAGTTGCTTTCCATATTACAGTGTCTCCAACATTTATCCTGACAATTTTCTTAGAATAAACCATTGACTCTTTTCCAGATTTATTAAGCATTTCGACTGTTTCATCTGCGGCAAATGATTGATTTGCAAGAAAAACAAAGGCTAATGAAATTAATATTTTAAATAAGTTTTTATTTGTCATTTTTTTTATCCTTTCAAATAAATAATTTTATTATTAGATCTTACAACTTCATCTAAGCACGTAACTAATTATAACAAGATAGAAAAAGTGTAACAAGTTGACACATTTGTGGTGTGACAAAAAATTATCACAAAATTATTTGATTCATAATAAGGTTATTAATAAGAGGTAAATATGAAAAAAATATTAATTACAATTACATTGGTGCTTTTCTCAAGTTCTGCTTTTGCTGGATCTTGTCTTAAGCTGGTTGGAAAAATAGATGAAAAAATGCAACAAGTTATGGAATTAAGAGATGCTGGTAAAAAAGCACATGAAGAAGGTGATCATGCTAAATCTGAAGAGCTACTTATTAAAGCTCTGGATCTTTTTGAAAGTTAAATAGTAGAATTTGATAGGGGTTTTAAACTAACCATTAAATTATACCCCACCCCTATCAAACTAAATTAATAATTTCTATAAATACGTAGCTTGATAAAACAGTCATAAATATAATTATAAAAAAGTTTATAATTTTCCAAGCTCTTGAATCTATTAAATAGCTTGAAAAAAATTTAGCCAAATAACCTAATGAGAAAAAAAATAAAAATGATGCAATAGCAGCACCTATTCCAAAAAAATATTTGTGAGAAATTAAAAAATTCTTTGAAAAATTTCCTAAAAAAAAGACTGTATCTGAATAAACATGTGGATTTAAATATGTAAATCCTACAGTTTTAATTATTATATTTTTAAGCGATAAATTACTGCCTTCAAAGGTTATCTCTGATCTTTTATATAAAGACCTTACTTTGTTATAAATAAAGTAAATTAAGAAGATAAAAAGCAATATATTAAAAATTAATTCAACATTTTTTGTGAAGTAAATTTTAAAATATTCAAATAAAAATATTCCTAAAAAAATTAGAATTAAGTCTGATACTGAACATATTAAGCAAACTAAAAAAATATATTGTTTTTTTAGCCCTTGCTCAATCACAAATACATTTTGAGCTCCAAGAGCCAATATAAGACTTAAGCCTGTAAAAAAACCAAGGGTTAAAAAATTCATGTTTTAAATATTAAGATTTTATTCTAAAAAATTTTTAATAGTTTTATTAAAGTTTTCAGGTTCTTCTAAGTGAACATTGTGACAACAGCCTTTAAAAATCTCCAGTTTGCTATTAGGTACATTTTTATTTAACATTTCGACTTGGCTAAAATTATACGAAACATCTTTATCTCCCCAAATAATTAATGTTTTGTTTTTAATATTTTTCAAATTTTCTAAACCATTCCAATTTTTCATTGCATTAAGTGCGTTATATGCTGTTTCCTCAGATATTTCCTTTGTTGCATCTTCACATAAATAATAATTTTTAGCTTTATTTCCATGAGCAAACCACTTCGGCGGTATTCTTTTGGCTGTCTCTTTAATCCCCTCCTCTTTCAACCTTTTGATTGAAACATCTAGGCTCTCAAACCTATCTGGAATATTGCCAATAGATCCTGTTGCAAAACAAATTAATTTATTAACATTATCACCTGCAATTTTAACAATTTCTTGTACAACCATTCCTCCCATTGAATGACCCATTAAGTTAAATTTATTAATTTTTTTTTTTTGAACACATTTAAGAATAATTTTTGCCATTGCATTTATGCTATTTAAAGATTTAACTTTATGACTTTCTCCAAATCCAGGTAGCGCAGGTGCAATTACTCTAAAATAATTTTTTAAATAATCTTTTTGAAATTTCCACATTGCTGATGATCCAAGATATCCATGAACTAAAACCAAAGGATATCCTTCTCCAATATCATCTATATATATTTCTTGCATAAATTAATTTTGTTTATAGTTTTATATCTTTATGTCTAAAAGAAAAATAACTAAGTTTGATGGTTTAAAATTTAAACCTTTCGACAGATATGGAAAAACTATACCTGGAATGTCCTGGCATAAAATAAGTTATGACGACAAGACTAATTTTGGAACTTATGTTTCTAAGTTAGAGCCTGGAACCAAAACCATTCCTCATATTCATACCGGCTTTGAAGAATTTATGATCCTAGAAGGAGAACTGATTGATTCAGATGGTGTTGTTTTTAAAAAAGGTGACTTCATTACTTACGAACCAAACTCTTCACATTCGTCCTATACAAAAAAAGGTTGTTTAATTCTAACTTTTATGAGAGGACACAATAATCAAATCAAAGAAAAATAATTGTATTTATGATTGGCATTTTAGGTGGAATGGGAACGCAAGCAGGTTTAGATTTTTGTAATAAGTTAGCAAAATTAAACCGAGGTAAACTAGATCAACAATACCCAATGTTTGTACTTTATAATAAGTCTAACACTCCAAAAAGACCAGAGAATTTAAAGAAATACAATAATGTTTTAAAAGCTCTTGTTGATGGTTGCAAAATGTTACAAAAAAATAAATGTAGGTTTGTTGTTATGCCTTGCAACACTGCTCATTATTGGCAGGATGATATACAAAAAAAAATTAAAATTCCTTTATTAAGTATGCCAAAAGAAGTTTACCTATATACGAAAAAAGCATGTAAAAAAAACTCTACAATCGGAATTTTATGTACTGAAGCTACATTAAAAACAAAGATTTATAACAATTATTTCGATAAAAATTTTAGATTAATTAGTCCTGAAAAAAAACTACAAAAAAACTCTGTTAACAAATCAATTAAACTAGTAAAAATGGGAAAGGTTAAAGAAGCTGAAGTAGCGCTAAGAGCTGCTGTAAAACATTTAATAAGAAAAAAATGTAAAAAAATTATTTTGGGATGTACTGAATTACCAATAGCTATTTTTGCTTACAAATCTTTTAAAAAAGCAAAAGAATCAAAACTTTTCATTGATCCAAATTTATTGCTAGCTGAAGTTTGTATGAAAAAATATAAAAGATAAATTATTTTTTTTCATTCACAACAAAAAATAATTTTCTTGGAAATGTGCCTTCTTCAAATTTTTCTATAGAAATATTTTTAAATCCTTTTAGCAAAGAATTAACTTTTTCTTCTGAAAAATAATGAACAATAAATCCATCGTTTTCATAAAGATCTTCGCCTACGTGAACTCCCCTTTTAAAGTCTCCATCATTTGTATGTCGAACTGTATAAATATTAATACCACCTGGTTTTAAAATTCTTTGAATTTCATTATTTAATTTATCTAAATCATTTGTCGTTAAAGCCATACAATAAAGCATATGAGAATAACATGCTTCTATTGAGTTATCTTCGAATGGAAGCTTTTCTCTTACATCAAACAGTTTTGTTGAAATATAATTGGATAAATTTTCTTTATTAGTTTTGTGATTAATTGCTTTAATTCCTGATGAGCTATAATCTAATGCTGTGGTATGAATTGAATTTTTTGCAAAAAATATAGTGTCTCTTCCTAATCCTGCTCCAATCTCAACTATTTTATCAATCTTTTTTTCTTGAAATAATTTTAGAGCTTTTTTTGCTGATAAGCTTGGTTCTAAACCAAACATCTCAGGCTTATTTGAGAAGTTTTTTTCCCAATGCTGAGATTGTTGGTTTAGTATTTTTTGGTCCAATCTATTTAGATGGATCTGGAACCTTACGCAAATAAGGTTTTAAAGTTTTCCAACCATCTGGATATATTTTTTTTGCTTCCTCGTTTGTAACTTTAGGAACAATAATTACATCTTCACCTGGTTTCCAGTCAGCTGGCGTAGCAATTTTGTGTTTTGCTGTACGCTGCATTGAATCTATCGTTCTTAATATTTCATGAAAATTACGACCAGTTGTCATAGGATAAGTTAAAAACAATCCAATTCTTTTGTCTGGTCTAACAACATAAACAGTTCTAACCGTTTCATTGTCTACAGCTGTACGACCCATTGAAGTTGTTCCAGCGTCTCCTTCTAACATGTTATAAAGTTTTGCAACTTCTAGTTTTTCGTCTGCTACAATTGGATAGTTTGGTTTTAAACCACAAACATCTTTAATATCTTCAAGCCATTTTATGTGATCAGAAACTGGATCTACACTTAAACCCATCACTTTTACATTTCTTTTTTCAAACTCAGGTTTCATTTTCGCTAAGGAACCAAGTTCTGTTGTACAAACTGGCGTAAAATCCTTAGGGTGTGAAAATAATACTCCCCAGCTATCCCCTAGCCACTCATGAAAAGATAATTTTCCCTCAGAAGTTTCGGCGGTAAAATCTGGAGCTACACTATTAATTTTTAAAGTCATTTTTTTCCTCTCTCTTAAAGTTTTTTAAAATTATTATAAGCAAGATTGATTTGCTATGCAATTTTTTATAGTGTTCAAATTGTCTATGATATTTAAACAGTTATTTGATAAAAAATCTTCAACCTACACTTACATTGTCTCTAGTGGCAAAGGCAGAGAAGCTTTAATCATTGACCCAGTCATTGAAAATACTGATGAATATATAAATGTTTTAAAAAATTTGGAGTTAAAACTAGTTAAGGTAATTGATACACATATTCATGCAGATCATATTTCAGGTTTAAATGAACTTAGTAAGAGAACAAAATGTTCAAAAATTATGGGTGAACATTCTTCTTCCGAAGTTATTGATATTCGAGTGAAAGATAACGAAAAAATTAAAATTGAAAATATAGAACTAGTTTCATTATACACACCTGGCCATACCAATTGTTCTTACAGTTTTTTAATGAACGACAGAGTTTTTACTGGCGACACTTTGCTGATTAATGGAACAGGTAGGACAGACTTTCAAAGTGGGAGCTCCTATGATGCATACGATTCTCTTTTTAATAAATTATTAAAATTGCCTGAAGAAACTTTAGTTTATCCTGCTCATGATTATAGTGGAAAAAAATACTCAACTATTGAAAATGAAAAAAAAAATAATCCACGTCTGCAAGTAAATTCTGCTGATGAATATGCTGATATAATGAATAATTTGAATTTGGGAGATCCAACAATGATGGATATCGCTATTCCAGCAAATGCTAAAGGGCTTACATTAGATCAGCTTTAATTTTAGCGGCAAAATTACTGTTGTGTTTACAAATTTAGTGATTATATAAATTGTATGACTTGTAATAACCCAAAGTGCGATTGCGCTAATTGTATAAATAAAGAATGTGGTTGTGATGGAACAAAAGAATGTTCTTGCTTACCTGAGTCACCTAGTTGTTGTTGTGACAACTAAAAGATAATTTAAATATTTAAATCATTTAAATCTTTATGAATAGTTTTTTAGAATCAATAATCAATCGAGACCCAGCAGCAAAATCGAAACTAAGTGTAGTTTTAACTTACCCTGGTGTAAAAGCTGTTTTTTTTCATCAAATTGCAAATTTTTTTTCTGTAGCAAAGTTTGATCTTATTGCAAGAATGATATCTCAATTTTCAAGATTTTTAACAGGAATAGAAATACATCCTAAAGCAAAAATTGGAAAAAATTTATTCATTGATCATGGCATGGGAGTTGTTATTGGAGAAACTTCTGAAATTGGAGATAATGTAACTATTTATCATATGGTCACATTGGGTGGTATTTCTCCAAGCATTGACTCCGACAACCAAAGAAATGTTAAAAGACATCCAACATTGAAAGATAATGTTGTGGTTGGTTCTGGTGCTCAAGTACTAGGTCCTGTTGTAGTTGGTAAAAATGCAAAAATAGGAGCAAATGCAGTTGTTACTAAAGATGTTTCTGAAAATGCAGTAATGGTTGGTATACCTGCTAAAAATGTTGGAGTTGCCACTGAAGAATTTAAACCATACGGTATCTCTTCTAATAGTGATGAATAAAAATGAAAAATTTACAGAATAATTTTACTCAAGGTATTGGTAACACTCCTTTGATAAAACTTAAAGCAGCTTCAGAAATAACTGGTTGCAATGTTTACGGTAAAGCTGAATATTTAAATCCAGGTGGATCTGTAAAAGATCGAGCTGCATTGGCATTAATTAAAGATGCAGAGGACAAAAAACTTATTTCAAAAGGTGGAACTATTGTTGAAGGAACAGCTGGAAATACTGGAATAGGACTTTGCCTCTTAGGAAATTCCCTAGGCTATAAAACAATAATTGTAATGAATGATAATCAAACTCAAGAAAAAAAAGATACTTTAAAAAATATTGGTGCAGACTTAAGATTGGTGCCACCAAAACCCTATAAAGATGATGGAAATTATGTAAAAGTTGCAGGAAGACTAGCAGATGAATTAAAATCTAGTAATAACAATGGAGTTGTTTGGGCTAATCAGTTTGACAATGTTGCAAATTCCAAAGGGCATTATGAAAACACTGGACCTGAAATTTGGGAGCAAACTGATGGTAAAGTTGATGGGTTTATTTGCTCATCAGGTACTGGAGGAACTATAGCTGGTGTTAGTAATGCTTTAAAAGAAAAAAATAAAAATATCAAAATTTATTTATCTGATCCTAAAGGGTCAGCTTTATATAATTATATTGTTAATGGAGAATTAAAAAGTGAGGGTGGATCAATCACTGAAGGAATTGGATCTAGCAGAATTACTAAAAATTTTGCAACTGCAAAGATCGATAGTGCTTTTTCAATAGATGACAAAGAGTCTTTGCCAATTATATATGATTTAATTCAAAATGAAGGTTTAAGCTTAGGTACAAGTTGTGGAGTTAATATAGCAGGAGCTATAAGATTGGGAAAAGAACTTGGACCTGGTCATACAATTGTTACAATTCTTTGTGACAAATCTGATAGATACAATAGTAAGTTGTTTAATAAATCATTTCTTCAAGAAAAAGGATTACCTTTTCCAAACTGGATTTGATAAAAGCAAATAATAATATGTACATAGTTATAACTGGAGGCGCTGGTTTTGTTGGTTCAAATTTAATAAAATTATTGTTAAAAAAAACAAACAAAAAAATTATATCAATCGATAATTATAGTTCTGGAAGTAAAAAAAATCATATCAAAAGTAATAGAGTTAAATACATAAAATCTGATACAAAAAATATATCTTCAGTTTTAAAAAATCCAAAAAAAATTCATTCTCTGTTTCATTTTGGTGAATTTGCAAGAATTTATCAAAGTTTTTTAAAAATGAACGAGTGTATTAATTCAAATTCTATAGGAACTAATGCTGTATTTAGCTATTGTTTAAAGAATAAAATAAAACTTATCTATTCAGCAACTTCAGCTTCGTTAGGAAATAAAGGGGATGATAAAAATCTTTCACCATATGCATTTACTAAGGCAAAAAATTTAGAGTTACTAGAAAATTTAAAGAAATGGTTTAATTTTAAATATGAAGTAATTTACTTTTATAATGTATATGGACCTAATCAAATATCAAAAGGTTCAATGGCAACTGTGATTGGAATTTTTGAAAGATGTTACAAAAACAAAAAGCCAATGCCAGTTGTAAAACCAGGAAATCAAACTAGAAGATTTACTCATATAAATGACACGGTTAAAGTTTGCTATCTAGCTTGGAAAAAAAATAAGTGCAGACATTACAGTATTTCCCATAAAAAAAGCTATTCTATACTCCAAGTTGCAAAAATGTTCAGTGATAAAATTAAATTGTTACGAAAAAGGCCTGGAGAAAGATATGCTTCAGCTTTAACAAATATGAATTTGTCAAAAAAAATTCATAAATATTTTGGAAAAGAAAGTTTAAAAGAATATATTAATACAATTAAAAGAAAGGATTAATTATGGAAAAAGAAATGCTTGCAATAGCAAAATTTAAATCTGGTGAAGGAAAATTTGAAAAATTCATGGGATTTATGCAATCAGACGAAGGAATGGGAGTAAGAAAAACTATTGCTCATGTTGAAAAAACAGTTCCAGCAGTAGCACCAGACAAAAGTTATGTTATGTTTAAAGTCTCAGTTCATAATGAAGAAAATATGAAGCAATTTGTTACTGGTCAAAACCCAATTGCAAAACCTATTTTCGATGAATGTATCGAAAGTGTTCAAATGTGGGAAATGAGCAAAGTTAATCTTTAAGGATTAATTAAAATGACAGGATACGCCATAACTCAAATTGAGGTAACAAATCCAGAAGACTATAAAGAGTATTTAGCAAAAGTTACTGACATTGTTACTAAATTTGGTGGAGAATATTTAGTAAGAGGCGGAGAGTATCAATGCTTCGAAGGAGAATGGAAATATCCTAGAACAGTAGTGATTAAATTCCCTTCTTACGAAAAAGCTTTGGAATGGTATAACTCTGAAGAATATAAACCAGTAAGACAAATACGTTTAGATAATTCTGTTGGAAATTTTATAATAGTAAAAGGAGCATAATAATATGTCAATAATTGAAAAAATGACAAAAATAGTAAACGATGGAGATGTAACCGCAGGTGAACAAACGATACATGATGATTATCAATTTTTAATGCATTCATCTGGAAATATATTAGGCAAACAAGATATTTTAAAATGGCTAGGTATGAAGGATGTCAAAAAAGAAAAGGTTAGAGTTCTTTTTGAAAATGATGAAGTTGGATTTGAACATGCTTATGTGACTTATAACGATGGTAATAAAGAGGCTGTTATGACTTATTACAAATTTAAAGATGGAAAAGTTGCTTATATGGAAACTGGAGCAACAAAGTTGCCTAAGTAATGAATAAAGTAATTGGTTTTGTTATGGTGGGGACTAATGAGCTTGAAAAATCAAGCAAGTTTTACGATGCTGTCTTGATTCATCTTGGAATGAAAAGAGTTACTATTACAGAAAGATATATCGGTTACGGTCATTCAAGTGAAGATGATGGAGTTAAATTTTATATTACAAAACCTCATAATAAAGAAACTGCTACTGTAGGCAACGGTACAATGGTTGCTCTATCAGCTGAAACAAAAGAGGCAGTCGATAAATTTCATGCAACTGCATTAGAAAATGGAGCTGTTAATGAAGGAGACCCAGGACCGAGATCTGATGGAAATTATTATGGGTATTTTCGTGATTTAGATGGAAATAAAATCACAGCGAGATGTTTAGTAGTTAAATGAAAAATAATGGGTAACATCACAGCTTACATAATTTTAATAGTTGCAGTAGTTTTAGGAACAGCTTCAAATGGTTTTGCTAAGGGCGCTCAAGGTTTTACATTATTAATACCAAGCATTATTACTGCTATAACTATTGTTGGATGTATGTACACATTATCGCTAGTTATGAAAACAATTCCTGTTGGAATAACCTATGCCTCGTTTGCAGGTTTATGTATTATAGCAACAACAATTGTTGGCATGTATAAATTTAAACAAATTCCAGATCTTTATACAATAATAGGTCTTGCTTTAATTATAACTGGTGTCTTAATTGTTAACTTGTTAGGAAAAGCTAATTAATATGAAACCACTTACAGGATATATTTTTTTATTCATTGCTATATCATGTGGAATAATTGCAAATAGCCTTGCAAAAATGTCAGATGGGTTTTCAAAATTAACACCCTCTGTTGCTTGCATACTTTTAATGTGTGTTACCATGTTTTCGCTTGCAAAAGGAATGTCAGCAATTCCTGTTGGCTTTGCTTATGCCACTTATAGCGCTATTACTGTTGCATCAATACTTATATTTGGAATTGTTAAATATAATCAAATGCCAAACATGTATGGTTTAATTGGAATTTTTTTAATTATAGCTGGTGTCTTAATTGTAAATTTACTAGGTAAAGTAAATTAATTTAATAAAAAGGGGGAGATATGTCTGAACTAATAGCGTTCATTGGAGTTGGTAATATGGGAAATCCAATGTCTGAAAATTTAACGAAAGCAGGGAAAAAAGTTAAAGTTTTCGATGTCTCAAAAAAAATGATCGAAAAAGCAAAAGAAAAAAAGCTTGATGTTGTAGAGAACTTAGATGATTTAATTACAAATGAGGTAACTACTGTAATAACAATGTTGCCTGAAGGAAAAAACTCAAAAGAAGTTTATTTGGGAGAAAAAGGAATTATTAATAAAGTTTCTAATAATTGCCTTCTTATTGATTGTTCTACAATTGATATTCAAACTTCAATTGAAATAGGAAAAAAAGCTACAGAAAAAGGAATTAAAATGATTGATGCCCCAGTAAGTGGTGGTGTCATGGGTGCACAAAAAGCAACTTTAAATATTATGGCAGGTGGAACAAAAGAAGCTTTTGATCTAGCTCTACCTTTATTAAAAATTATGGGAAAAAATATTTTTCATGCTGGAGATCTTGGAAGTGGTAATGGAGCAAAAATTTGTAACAATATGTCTTTAGGTATTACAATGATTGCAGCTTCTGAATCTTTAATGTTAGCAAAAAGATTAAACATCGATATTAAAAAAGTTCACGAAATAATGAAAAATGCATCTGGCAATAGTTGGCCTATATCTGTCTATCCACCTTTGCCTGGTTTAATTGAAGGAACTCCATCTAATAATAATTATCGAGCAGGATTTTCTGCAGGTATGATGAATAAAGATTTAAAACTAGCTAATGAATGTGCAAAACAAGTTAAGGCTTCTACTCCTCTTGGAACTATGGCTCTAGAAATTTATAACAAATTTTGTGAAGAAGGTAATGATGCTAAAGATTTTTCAGCAATATCAAAAGTTGTCGGGGGTGATGCTTGGAATTATCCAATAGATTGATTATTTAAAATTCTCATCTATTTCTACTTGATAACCTTCAACCAATCTATTTGTTTCATTAGCCATTCCAACAACTGCAATCATTTCATTTAACATCTCATCAGTAGCACCCTTTTTTTTTGCAGCTAAGCTATGCGATTTTATGCAGTATTCACAACCATTTGTTACCGAAACTGCTACATAGATTAATTCCTTAACCATTGGATCAAGAGCACCTTTTTTCATTACTTGTTTTAATGAAGTCCAAGTTCTCTCCAATGTTTCAGGATTGTTTGCAAGATTTTTCCAAAAGTTTGGAACTTCTGTAATTTGTCTCGTGCTTTTTATTTCGTCATATATTTCTTTAACTTTTCCTTTAGCTTCATTTTCAGGAATTGGTTTAAATATTGGCATATTACCTCCTATTATATTTTAAGAATATCACTCTTAAACTTTGAATACAAAATTTTAGAATAATTATTCATATTCTCCATATTTGCTTTTGCCTCATTATCAAATTTTTTAAGTGCACCTGGGCCTAATTCTTTTTCTAAAGCTGATTTATATTCTGGAACACATCCCCACTCATTTACAGTCGTGTCTTTAACTTCTATATGAAATTGAATTCCATAAGCATGGTTTTGATATTTAAAAATCTGATATTCAGTCTCAGGTGAAGATGCTAAAAGAGTTACATCTTTATTATCTTCTAAGCCTTGAACTTCGTATGAATGCCACTGCAAAGAAGTAATCTTTTCAGGAAATTTTGAAAATAAAAGATCGTTATTTTTATTTTGAGAAAAATTAATATTTAACATTCCTATTTCTGGATTATTTGATTTAACAACTTTTCCACCAACAACTTCACCCAAAAGCTGACATCCAAGGCAAAAACCTAAATAAGGTTTTTTTAAATCTACAACAAATTCTTTTATTGCTTTTTTTTCATCAACTAACCAGGGATGTTCTTTTTCCATCCAGGTATCCATAGGACCACCCATGCAAAACATGGCATCAAATTTTGAAAGATCGGTTGGAATTTTTTCACCTTCATCTAATTCTATTGTGATTAGTTCAGCTCCATCCTTGATCATTAAATCTTTTATAAAACCAGGATCCTCTATTTTGATATGTTGCAGAACTAATATTCTCATTTTTTTAATGAGAGTATACTAGAATGTGCTTGAAACTTCTATGTTTGCGCCATAATCAGGTATTTCACTCGTCAAACTGTAATTTGAACCAACTGTAATATCGAAACCATTTATATTTCTTTTATAGTCAAAAACAGCTTTATCATCATCTAGAGACATAGCATATTCAATATCTTCAGAAGGTATGTAGCCAAACGCCAAATAAAAAGTATCATAATGAGCATTGTCACTTTGATCTCTTTCATAGATTGTCATTATAGAAAAACCGTTCTCAGTTATTAAATCAAATCCAATGTTTGCTCTTATATTTTTTGAGTCTTGACCAATAGATTTTTTATATTCTGTAGTTTCCGAAATATAAGAATATGTGGCATCTGAAGAAGGGCTAAAGTCTAATCCAAACTCCAATCCTCCATTTGGTTTAAATATTATATTATTAAATTTAATGATATCACTCAATGTAAAGCCTGCAGATATCTTGCCTGTTCCAATTTTTTGTTTATTATGTCTTAATGCAGAATTTCCTGTTTCGCTATATTCAGAGAGTTCTGTGTAGCTAACATCAACTCTTCCATTTGGAACAATGTTAAATTTGTCTTTATTATATGTTGTAAGATAATTAATTGATCCAAATATTTGTCTGCCCATTCTTTCTCCGGTTCTATTGGCTCCCCCACCTTGTGTAATATGATTCATTTTTAGTGAACTTATTCCAATAATACCTTCAGTAAATTTCTTATCATCATGAGGAAGAGTTCCATAAAGAGATAAGCTATAAGAATTAGTATCTAAAGAAGTAAATGCACCTATACCCACATCATCTTTTCCAAATCGAAGAGCATATCCATATAATCTGTTTTCACTAATTTTCTTATCCATACCAAGTGTAATACCATTGCTGTTTATATCTTTAGAAGATGAAAATGCTGTGCCATCAACTTTACCTACACTAACACTTCCTTCGCTCCAAAATGACCAGTTATCAGATAATTTATTTGAAACATCATTTATCTTAGTAGATACTGGAATAACTTTTGATAGTGATGCCATCATTGAGTTTGAAAATTGAAATTTAACATTATGATTGCTTAAACTGTCTTGATTTCTATAACGTCTTAACCAATACATACGATTTAGTAATGGAGTTGTAACATGTTGAACAATTCTTTTGGGTGCTGCCGTTTGAGCTTCAATTGTCCCTAGAACTTCTTTTAAAACTGCTGGATTAGAACAATTAACAACACCATAGTAACAAGATAATGTATATTCATTAACATCTTCATCAGCGCCACCCACAACAAACATCTTAGTTCCATCTGAACTAAATGCTAAAGCTGCTGGGTTTGCATCTTCAGTAGCTACACTAAAACTATCTTCAAAAGAAGCGGTGGAGACATCAAAAGCTGTGCTTAAAGTATATTCATTTATGTCACTACCGTCCCAGCCAACAACATACATTTTAGTTCCATCTGAATTAAAATCTATATCTATTGGGATTGAATCTTGGCCACTAACTAAAAATCTCTCACTATCACCTGCATAAGATGCAGTTGAAAGATCAAAACCTTTACTTAGTGTATATTCATTAACGTAATCAGCATCTTCACCCACAACATACATTTTGGTTCCATCTAAATTAAATGCTAAACCATTTGCTTCTTCCTCTTCAGAAGTTACACTAAAATTATTAATAGAAGAGGAAGTTGAAATATCAAAGGCCGTACTTAATGAGAAAGCATAAACTTTATCACTACCTCTACCCAAAACAAACATTTTAGTTCCATCTGGGTTAAATCTTACATCTCTTCCATCGGCGTCTATCCTACTTGTACTATCTACAAAAGAGGCTGTAGAGACATCCCAAGCTGTACTTAATGTATATTCATTAACATCATCACCCCTCCAACCAATAACAAACATCTTGGTACCATTATTGTTAAATGTTATTCCTCTTGGTTCATCCTCTTCAGAGTTTACACTAAAACTATCAACGAATGTAGGTCCAGCTGAAACATTAAATTTTACGAATACTGAAATAAAAATAATAAATATGTATTTTGTTAAATTCATAAAATTTTTTTTATGAATATAATATTACTAAAACATGCTTGAAACTTCTATGTTTGTTTCATATTCAGGTATTTGGTTCATTAAACTGTAATTTGAACTAACTTTGATATCGAAACCATTGACATCTTTAGCATAGCTTAGTTCAATTTGATTATTTTGTAATGGTTTATAATTAAAGGCAAACTCAGACTCTTCTTCGTGAATATGACCAAATTTAAAAAATATACTATCTTGATGACTGCTGTAATCTAGTCCTTGAAACCTTTCATAATTTAAAGCTAATGTAGAGCCGTTATCATATAATATCTCAAAGCCAAGATTACCTTTGATATTATGTATCGAATGTGTTTCGGCAGTCTTAGTTACTGAAATATTATCTGAGTTATTTTTAAAGTTGTAATCTATGTCTGATGTTAAATCTCTAATATATTCAAGACTTCCGTTTCGGGTAAATCTGCCATCGTTGATATCGATAAAATTATCAAATTTAAAACCTGCTGCAACATTTCCAGTTTTAAATGTAAGAGCGTCGTATGTGTCTTGACTGTTAGTTGATGAAGTTCCAAAATCTGTATAATTAGAAAATTGAGTAACACCAAATTCAAAATTTCCTGTAGGTCTTATATTAAAATTCCCATAACCACCTTTAGATTCTAAATTAACAGCTGCAAAAGCTTGTTTACCGTTTCTTTCACCAGTAATTTCATTTGATAAGAGTTGATCTATTCTTAACAAGCTTACACCAAATACAGCATTGAGATTAGAATTATTATTTATGGGAAGAGTGCTATAGAGATTTAATGTTAATGACTCAGTATCTAATTCATTACCACTGGGGGATATGCTTTCAATTTCACCTTCACCAAATCTAATGGCTACTCCAAAAAATTTATCATTATTTATCTTTTTATCTGCACCAAACATTAAA
>CACIML010000016.1 GCA_902587735.1 uncultured Pelagibacteraceae bacterium | reverse complement strand
TTATATATAAATAGTCCTGGAGGTTTAGTTACTGCAGGTTTAGGAATTTATGATACGATGCAATATATAAAACCAGATGTTTCAACTTTATGTATCGGCCAAGCTGCTTCAATGGGATCTTTTCTCCTTTCAGCAGGCCAAAAAGGTAAAAGATTTTCTTTACCAAATTCAAGAATTATGGTTCATCAACCTTCAGCAGGTTTTCAAGGACAAGCAACTGATATTGAGATACATGCGAATGAAGTTCTTTCTTTGAAAAAAAGACTCAATGAAATTTATTCTACAAATACAGGTAAACCGGTAGATGAAATCAAGAAAGCTCTTGAACGAGATAATTTTATGACTCCAAAAAATGCAAAAGACTTTGGTTTAATTGATCAAGTAGTTGAAAAACGAACTTAATACACAAGATATTGCAAAATACACAACTCATACTTGATTATTGTAAACCTCTTATATTATGGTGTTAAAATTGATTCGTTAAAAAAATAATTTATGACAACTAATAATAAAAATATTCTTTACTGTTCTTTTTGCGGAAAAAGCCAGCACGAAGTAAGAAAACTGATTGCGGGCCCAACAGTATTTATTTGTGATGAATGTGTTGAACTATGCATGGATATTATTAAAGAAGAAAGCAAAGATACTCTTGTTAAACATCAAGATGGCTTACCACCACCAAAAGAAATTTGCGCTGTTTTAGATGATTATGTAATCGGACAAAAGCATGCAAAAAAAGTTTTATCAGTTGCGGTGCACAATCATTACAAAAGGTTAAATTACGAAAATAAAACCAGTAAAACAGTAGAGTTAGCTAAATCAAATATTCTATTAGTTGGTCCTACAGGATGTGGTAAAACTTTGTTAGCACAGACACTTGCAAGAATTTTAGATGTTCCATTCACAATGGCTGACGCCACTACTTTAACTGAAGCTGGCTATGTTGGTGAAGATGTTGAAAATATTATTTTAAAACTATTACAATCTGCTGACTATAATGTTGATAAAGCACAACGCGGAATTGTTTATATTGATGAGGTTGATAAAATTAGCAGAAAATCAGAAAACCCATCAATTACAAGAGACGTATCAGGAGAAGGCGTTCAACAAGCTTTATTAAAAATTATGGAGGGTACAGTTGCAAGCGTACCTCCCCAAGGAGGAAGAAAACATCCACAACAAGAATTTTTACAAGTTGACACAACAAATATTTTATTCATTTGTGGTGGAGCTTTTGCGGGATTAGATAAAATTATTTCTCAAAGAGACAAAGGAACATCAATTGGTTTTGGTGCAGAAGTTAAAAGTACTGAAGATAAAAAAACTGGAGAATGGATGAAAAATTTAGAGCCTGAAGATTTATTAAAATATGGTTTGATTCCAGAGTTTATTGGTCGGTTACCAATAGTTGCAACTCTTGAAGACTTGGATGAAAAATCTTTAGTTAAAATTCTTCAAGAACCTAAGAATTCACTTATTAAACAGTATCAAGAATTATTTAAATTAGAAGGTGTAAAACTTACATTTAAAGATTCTGCTGTAAAAGAAATTGCCATTAAAGCTATAAAGAAAAAAACTGGAGCTAGAGGATTAAGATCTATATTAGAAAATATTTTATTAAAAACCATGTATGATTTACCAAGTCAGAACAATGTTGAAGAAGTTATTATTGATCTAGCTGTCGTTAAAGGACAATCTCAGCCTATTGTTGTTCATTCAAAAAATCAGATCAAGAGCAAGCCTGAGAAGACATCAGCGGCATAATAAACGTTAAAAAACATAAAAAATTAGTTGCAATATTAGTATTAATATCCATATTTAACTTATGGAAGTTAAAGCAAGTCTACCGTTATTACCCTTAAGAGATATCGTCGTATTCCCTAGTATGATTATCCCTCTTTTTGTTGGTAGAGATAAATCTATTTCAGCACTTAACGAAGTTATGAAAAATGAAAAAAAAATTATTTTAGTAACTCAAAAAAATTCCGAAGTGGATGAACCAAAAAAAAATGATGTGTTTATGTTTGGGTGTGAAGGAAATATCTTACAACTTCTTAAATTGCCCGATGGAACTGTAAAAGTTCTAGTAGAAGGTATTAAAAGGGTAAAAATTTTAAATTTTATAGAAGGTGAAAAATTTATTACATGTGATTTCATCCATCACAATGATCAATTACCAAAAAATGAAAATTTATTACCATTAGCTTTGACTGCAGTTAGAAGATTGGAAAAACTAACTTCAATAAATAAGAAAATTTCTACTGAAACTATTAATAAAATCAAAGAATTAAAAGATCCGTCCATTCTTGCTGATAATATTGCTTCACATCTCAATACTTCAATTTCTGAAAAACAACAAATATTTGAATTAATTGATGTTAAAAAGAGACTTAACGCAATTATTAAAGTGATGGAGAATGAAGCAAGTATTATTGGTGTTGAAAAAAGAATTAGAGGCAGGGTTAAGACTCAAATGGAAAAAACTCAAAGAGAGTATTATTTAAATGAACAACTTAAAGCTATTCAGAAAGAACTTGGAGAAATTGAAGATGGCAAAGATGAAACTTCAAGTTTAAATAAATCAATATTGAAAGCAAAGATGCCCAAAGAGGTTCAAAAAAAATGTATGTCAGAACTGAAAAAGTTAAAAAACATGAGTCCAATGTCAGCTGAAGCAACTGTTGTGAGAAATTATCTTGATTGGATGATCGATATACCTTGGTATAAAAAAGACGAAATCGATATCGATTTAAATAAAGCTCTAAAAACATTAGATGAAGATCATTTTGGTTTAGAAAAAATTAAAGAGAGAATAATTGAGTTTTTAGCTGTTCAAAAAAGAATGGAAAAAATTAAAGGACCAATATTATGTTTAGTTGGTCCTCCTGGTGTTGGAAAAACATCTCTAGGTAAATCTATAGCAAAAGCTACCAATAGACAGTTTGTTAGAATGTCTCTTGGCGGAATAAGAGATGAAGCTGAAATCAGAGGTCATAGAAGAACTTATATTGGATCATTACCAGGAAAAATTATTCAAATGATGAAAAAAGCCGGAACTAAAAACCCTTTAATTTTACTTGATGAGGTTGATAAAATTGGAAACGATTATAGAGGCGATCCATCATCAGCTTTACTTGAGGCTTTAGACCCAGAACAAAATACTAGTTTTAATGATCATTATCTAGAAGTTGACTATGATCTTTCAGATGTGATGTTTGTGACTACAGCCAATACGTTAAACATTTTACCCCCTTTATTAGATAGAATGGAGGTAATTAGAATACCTGGATATACCGAAGATGAAAAAATTAATATTGCAAATAATTTTTTACTTCCAAAACAAATTAAAGCAAATGGTGTAAAAGATAATGAATTTGAAGTGACTGACGGGACAGTTAAAGAAATTATTAGAAATTATACACGTGAATCAGGTGTAAGAAACTTAGAAAGAGAAATTTCTAAAATCACAAGAAAAGTTGTTAAAAAAGTTGTAAACAATGAAGAAAAAAAAGTTGTAGTGAATGATAAAAATCTTTCTGATTTTTTAGGAGTTAAGAAATTTAAATATGGAGAATTAGAAGATAAAAATAGAGTTGGTATAGTTACCGGTTTAGCATGGACTGAAGTAGGTGGTGAAATTTTAAAAATTGAAACTGTAAACATGCCAGGAAAAGGTAGAATGCAAATCACTGGTAAATTAGGCGATGTAATGCAGGAGTCAGTTAAAGCAGCAAAATCCTTTGTTAGATCAAAAAGCTTAGAGTACGGAATAATTCCACCAATATTTGAAAAGAAAGATTTTCACATTCATGTTCCTGAAGGAGCCACTCCTAAAGATGGACCTTCAGCAGGTATTGGAATGGTTACATCAATAGTGTCATCTATTACAAATAATCCAATAAACAGAGAAATTGCAATGACAGGCGAAGTTACAGTAACAGGACAAGTTCTAGCTATTGGTGGTTTAAAGGAAAAGCTGTTAGCAGCACATAGGGCTGGCATTAAACATGTTATTATTCCGAAAGATAATGAAAAAAATCTTGTAGATATTCCTCAAAAAATTAAAGATGAAATTAAAATTACTCCAGTAGAAACTGCTGATGAAGTTTTAAAAATTGCGCTAACTAAAGAACTTAAGCCAACACAATGGGTTGAACCTGAAAAAATTTCAGATAATAAAAAAGAAGACAAGACTCAAGCTAGTATCCAATAATATTATTTTAGTCTCATCAACCAATAATTTTTTTTTTAAAAGATTATGTTATATTTATAGTTAAAATTTATTATATGAATATTATAAAAAAATTAATTGATGAAGGGATAACTTTTCATAAAAACAATAAATTAAATGATGCAAAAATTAAATACCTGGAAGTTTTAAAACTAGATCAAAAAAATTTTCAGATCAAGAGACTATTAGCTTTAATAGAATACTCCTTAGAAAATCATAGCAATTCATTAAAATTATTTGGTGAGTGTATAAAAATAAATCCCAACAATTCTGACTCTTACTCAGATAGAGGTGTAGTTTATCATAAGTTAAAAGAAACTCAAAATGCTGAAAGAGACTATTTAAAAGCTATTGATATTGATAATAACACAAATGCCTTATTTAATTATGCAAATCTTTTAAAAGAAAATAACAAGTTAAACGAGGCAGTTACTAATTATAACTTAGCAATAAAAGCAAAACCTAATTATGCAAACGCTTATCAAAACAGAGGTTTAGTAAAATTTTTACAACATAAACATCAGGAGGCACTTAATGATTTTAATGAGGTAATAAGAATTAATTACAATCATGCAAATGCACGTTTTTTAAAATCTGCAATTGAATTAAAAAAAGAAAACCTTATTGAAGGTTTTAAAAATTATGAATGGAGATGGAAGTCATCATTATTTTTTTCAAAGATAAGAAATTTTAATAAAAGAACGTGGGATGGAATTGAAGATATTAAAAACAAAACAATCTTATTATATTCAGAGCAAGGTTTAGGTGATCAAATACATTTTATAAGATTTGTTAATTTAATTGTTGAAAAAGATGCTAATGTGATTGTTGAAGTTGATCCTAGATTGCTGAAATTATTTAATCATACTACTAATTTTAAAAAAATTTATTCTCAAGGTGATAAGTTACCAAACTTTGATCTACAATGTCCAATAATGTCCTTACCTTATAAATTAAAAATTGATATTAACTCCATACCAAACAAACCATATTTAAAATGTAATACTGAAAATATAGATAAATGGAAAAAATTATTAGATAAAAATTATAAAAATATAGGAATTAACTGGCAAGGTGGCGTTGATCCAAGGCAAGATGCTGGTCGTTCATTTAAATTAGAAAATTTTGAAGAAATTTCAAAAATAGATGGGATTAAATTATTTAGTTTGCAAAAAATTAACGGAGTTGATCAAATTAAAAATAAAAAATACAAATTTAATCTGAACATAATTGATAATTTAGACAGTGACGCCCCATTTGTAGATAGCGCGGAATTAATATCTAATTTAGATTTAGTCATTACATCTGATACATCAATTGCACATTTATCAGGAGCACTTGGAAAAAAAACTTTTTTGGTAATTCAAAAATATGCTGAATGGAGATGGTTTGAAAACAGGTCAGATTCACCCTGGTATCCAAATATGAAAATATTTCGTCAAAAAATTGATGGTGATTGGAAATCGGTATTTTCAGAAATGAAAGATAATTTGATAAAATTATTCAAATAACTACTTCACTTACAAATAAATTGTTGTTATATAGAGCCTTATTTTGGGCGGTTAGCTCAGTTGGTAGAGCATCTCGTTTACACCGAGAGGGCCAAAGGTTCGAGTCCTTTACTGCCCACCAGAAATATTGGGGGTGTAGCTCAGTTGGTTAGAGCGATCGCCTGTCACGCGATAGGTCGAGGGTTCGAGTCCCTTCACTCCCGCCACTTAATTGATATCATTTATCAAATTATTAAACGTTTATTAATGAAATGTGACTTTAAGTTGTCTTTATATTTTACTTAAAAAGCTTATAAATATAATTCTATGTTATCTGATTTTTTAAAAGATTATTTATCTATAATTATATTTTTAATAATTGCCTTAGGTTTAAGTGTGGCTTTTATTGTTCTCAATTTTATTTTATCACCAAAAAAACCAGATCCAGAAAAATTATCTGCTTATGAATGTGGCTTTGAAGCTTTTGACGATTCGAGAATAGAATTTGATGTTAGATTTTATTTAGTTGCAATTTTATTTATTATATTTGACTTAGAGATTGCATTTCTTTTTCCATGGGCAATAACATTGGGAAATATTGGTTTGTTAGGATTTTGTTCTATGATGATATTTCTTTTCATTTTAACAGTTGGTTTTATTTATGAATGGAAAAAAGGTGCACTAGATTGGGAATAAACAATGCAACTAGATAAAAAAAAAATCCCTGATGAATTTAAAAAACTGGCAGAAGATTTTAGCAAAAATGGTTTTATAACAACGAGCTTAGATAATTTAATAAATTGGTCAAGAGCTGGATCTTTACACTGGATGACTTTTGGTCTTGCATGTTGCGCTGTTGAAATGATGCAAACTTCAATGCCAAGATATGATCTTGAAAGATTTGGTGCTGCACCTCGTGCTTCTCCAAGACAATCTGATGTTATGATTGTAGCTGGAACGTTAACAAATAAAATGGCACCAGCTCTTAGAAAAGTTTACGATCAAATGCCTGAACCTAGATATGTTATATCAATGGGCAGTTGTGCAAATGGTGGCGGTTACTATCATTACTCTTATTCAGTAGTTAGAGGATGCGATCGAATTGTACCTGTAGATATTTATGTTCCGGGTTGCCCTCCATCTGCTGAGGGATTGTTATATGGAATATTACAATTACAAAAAAAAATCAGAAACAGTGGATCTTTAGAAAGATAAGGGTAAATGGAAAGTTTATCAGATTTAGAAAAAAAAATTAACTCAGAACTTACAACAAAAATTAAACATTCTAGTATTTCTCATGAACAACTTTATTTAAACATTGATAATGAAGATTTATTAGATGTAATTTTATTTCTCAAAATAAATAATAATACTAAATTCAAACAACTAATTGATATTACTACTGTTGATTACCCAGAAAATTCAAAAAGATTTAAGATGATATATTTGCTTTTAAGTCATCAATTTAATCAAAGAGTTGTAATAAGCTGTTTGATAAATGAAAACGAAGTTGTTTCGTCATTAACAAAAATTTTTCCATCTGCAAATTGGATGGAGAGAGAAGTTTTTGATATGTATGGTGTAAAATTCAAAGATCATCCTGATTTAAGGAGAATATTAACTGACTATAATTTTGAAGGTTTTCCTTTAAGAAAAGATTTTCCTTTAACTGGACATACAGAAGTTCGTTACAGTGAAGATCAAAAAAAAGTTATTTATGAAACTGTCAAACTTGAGCAAAACTATAGAAACTTTGATTATCAAAGCCCTTGGGAAGGAACAAAATATATTAAAGAAAAAATAAAAGAATAATGCCAAAGCAAAATAAAACTTTAAATCTTAATTTTGGACCTCAGCATCCTGCTGCTCATGGCGTTTTAAGATTGCTACTTGAACTAGATGGTGAAGTTGTAGAAAAAGCTGATCCTCACATAGGTTTACTCCACAGGGGAACTGAAAAATTAATTGAAAATAAAACTTATATCCAGGCTGTACCTTACTTTGATAGGCTTGACTACGTTGCTCCGATGAATCAAGAGCATGCTTTTGCTTTAGCTATAGAAAAAATACTTAAAATTGAAGTTCCTTCTAGAGCACAATTTATAAGAGTTATGTTTTGTGAAATAGGTAGAATTTTAAGTCATATTTTAAATATTACTACTCATGCACTGGATGTTGGAGCTTTAACTCCATCATTATGGGGGTTTGAGGAAAGAGAAACTTTAATGACTTTTTATGAACGTGTCTCAGGGTCAAGACTTCATGCTAATTATTTTAGAGCTGGAGGAGTTCACCAAGATTTACCAAGAGGATTAGATAAGGATATTGCTAAGTTCTGTGAAACTTTTCCTAAAATCATAAATGATCTTGAAACTTTGCTTACTGATAATAGAATTTTCAAGCAAAGAAATGTTGATATTGGAATAGTTTCAAAAGAAGACGCATTAGATTATTCTTTTTCAGGTGTTATGATGAGAGGTTCTGGCATTCCTTGGGATTTAAGAAAATCACAACCGTATGATTGTTATGAACAATTAAATTTTAAAATTCCTATTGGAAAAAATGGTGACTGTTACGATAGATATTTGTGCAGAATTGAGGAAATGAAAGAAAGTGTAGAAATTATTAAACAATGTCTATCAATAATGCCAAAAGGAGCTATCAAATCAGATGATGGAAAAATAACTCCACCACCAAAAAAAGAAATTAAAGAATCTATGGAAGCTTTAATTCATCATTTTAAATTATTTACAGAAGGATATCGTGTTGAAAAAGATGAAATTTATGCTGCAGTTGAAGCACCCAAAGGTGAATTTGGTGTTTATTTAATTTCGGATGGTACAAATAAGCCTTACAAATGTAAAATTAGAGCACCTGGATTTTCACATCTCCAAGCTATGGATTACTTAATTAAAGGTCATATGTTAGCAGATGTTCCGGCTGTTTTAGGATCACTCGATGTAGTTTTTGGAGAAATTGACAGATGAGTATTAAAAAAATATCGAAAGAACAACCAGATAAATTTGAATTTACTTTAGATAATTTAGAAAAAGTTAAAAAAATAATTAGTAAATATCCTAATGGAAAAAAACAGAGCGCAGTAATGCCGCTGCTTTATTTGGCACAAAAACAAAATAATAATTGGATACCTCTGTCTGCAATTAAATATATAGGTAAGCTTTTAGAGATGCCTTATATTAAAGTTTATGAAGTAGCAACTTTTTACACGATGTATAATTTAACTCCTGTGGGGAATCATTTCATTCAAGTATGCACTACTACTCCATGTATGATTAGAGGTGCTTATAAATTAGTGGAAGCATGTAAAGAAAAAATCTCACCAAATGAAAATGAATTATTAAAAAACAAAAACTGCTCTTGGGTGGAAGTTGAATGTTTAGGAGCATGTGTAAATGCTCCTATGATGCAAATTAATAATGATTATTATGAAGATTTAGATAAAGAAAAAACATTAAAAATAATTGATCAAATTTTAAAAGGAGAAAATCCTAAACCTGGTTCGTATAGAGGTCGACTAAACACCGAACCTGAAAACAATAGAAAAACACTAATGGATATAAAAAATGCTTAAGGACGAAGATAGAATATTTAAAAATCTTTATAATGACAAAGGAGTTGACGTTAAGTGTGCACAAGAAAGAGGAGATTGGATTAATACAAAAGAATTGTGCTCAAAAGGTAGAGACTGGATAATTAACGAAATTAAATCATCTGAACTTAGGGGTAGAGGTGGTGCTGGTTTTCCAACTGGTTTAAAATGGTCTTTTGCACCCAAAGAAGTTAAATCAAGACCTCATTATTTAATAATTAATGCGGATGAGTCTGAGCCTGGAACATGTAAAGATAGGGATATTTTAAGATTTGAACCACATAAATTAATTGAAGGTTGTTTAATTGCTTCTTACGCAGTCAATGCTCATGTTTGTTATATATATATAAGAGGGGAATATTTTAATGAAGGAGAAAAACTTCAAGAAGCAATTGATGAAGCTTATCAAAAAAATTTAATTGGCAAAAATGCATCTGGGACTGGGTGGGATTTTGATATTTTCATTCATTATGGAGCTGGAGCATATATTTGTGGAGAAGAAACAGCATTACTTGAAAGTTTGGAAGGCAAGAAGGGACAACCAAGATTAAAACCTCCGTTTCCTGCTTTAATAGGATTATATGGATGTCCAACTATAATTAACAATGTTGAAACCATTGCGGTTGTTCCAACAATATTAAGAAGAGGCAGCAAATGGTTTGTATCATTAGGAAAACCTAAAAATACAGGCAGTAAAATTTTTTGTATCTCAGGAAATGTCAATAATCCTTGTAATGTTGAAGAAGAAATGGGGATTCCGTTAAAAAATTTAATAGAAAATCACGCAGGAGGGGTGATTGGTGGATGGGAAAATTTGAAAGCAGTAATTCCTGGTGGATCTTCAATGCCTTTGTTACCAAAAAAAACATGTGATACAATCACTATGGATTTTGATTCATTGATTCAGGAAAAAAGTGGACTAGGTACTGCAGGAATAGTTGTAATAAATAACGATCAAGACATAATTAAATGCATAGCAAGAATTGCTAAATTTTATAAACATGAAAGTTGCGGCCAATGCACACCATGTAGAGAGGGAACTGGATGGATGTGGAGAATGCTTGAACGTATGTCAAAAGGTGAGGCATCAAAAGATGAAGTTGACATGTTAATGGATGTTACAAAACAAATTGAAGGACATACAATCTGCGCATTTGGCGAAGGCTCTGCTTGGCCTGTGCAAGGTTTGTTAAGAAACTTTAAAAAAGAAATAGAGAAAAAAAATAATTTTAATCCAATTGTAAAACAAAATAAAAATATACCATATTTAGTTGATCAACATTTATTAGATAAAAAAAATGCTTAAATTAAAAGTTAACAATTTAGATATAGAGGTAGATGAAGGATTAACAGTTCTTCAAGTTTGCGAAAAGGCAGGGATAGAAATTCCTAGATTTTGTTATCATGAAAAATTATCAATAGCTGGTAATTGCAGAATGTGTTTAGTTGAAATAGAAAAATCTCCCAAACCAGTTGCTTCATGCGCTATGCCAGCCACAGAAGGTATGAATATAAAAACCAACACATCACTTGTGGAAAAATCTAGAAAAGGTGTAATGGAATTTTTACTTGCAAATCACCCTTTAGATTGTCCTGTTTGTGACCAAGGAGGAGAATGCGATCTTCAAGATCAATCTATGTTTTATGGTATTGATAAATCTAGATACAAAGAAAACAAACGATCCGTACCAGAAAAAAATATGGGTCCTTTAATTAAAACACAAATGACGAGGTGTATTCATTGCACAAGGTGCATAAGATTTGCTACTGAAATAGCTGGAGTTACTGAATTAGGAGCCATTGGAAGAGGCGAAAATATGGAAATAACAACATATTTAGAAAAATCAATGGAATCAGAATTGTCAGCAAATGTAATTGATTTATGCCCAGTCGGAGCCTTAACGTCAAAACCTTACGCATTTGAAGCAAGACCATGGGAACTCAAAAAGACGGAAACAATTGACGTTATGGATGCTGTGGGATCCAACATAAGAGTGGATACATATGGATGGGAAGTTAAAAGAATTTTACCAAAAATTAATGAAGATATTAATGAGGAATGGATTTCAGATAAAACAAGGTATGCATGCGATGGACTATTAAACCAGAGGTTGGACACGCCATTTGTTAAATACAAAAATGGGAAATTTGAAAAGGCTTCCTGGAACGAAGTTTACAATATCATTAAAGGAAAAATTAAGAACACTGATAGTAGTAAAATATGTGGTTTTGCAGGTGATTTAGTTAACATGGAAACACTTTACATATTTAAAGAGTTTTTTAATAAATCATTAAATTCAAAAAATATAGAATCGAGAAATAACCATATTTATTTAAATACTGAGAAGAGAGAAAATTATCTATTTAACTCAACAATAAATGGGATTGAAGAGAGTGACTTTATATTTTTAATAGGAACAAACCCAAGATTTGAGTCAACAATTTTAAATGCAAGAATAAGAAAATCTTATTTAAAAAATAAAACTGAAATTATTTCTTTAAGTGATATTGGTGATTTAACTTATCCTTATAAAAAATTAGATGGCAATATAAAAATAATAAAAGAAATTGTTAATAATCAACATGAAATTTCAAAAAAAATTAAAGATGCAAAAAAACCAATAATAGTGTTTGGTCAATCAGCATTAGAGGTAAAATTTGGAAAATATATTTTTGAATCTATAAAATCTTATTTAATTAAAAATGAAAAAATCACGAATGATTGGAATTCTTTAAATACAATATCAGAAAATGCATCTACTGTTGGAAGTTTCGATTTAGGAATATATAAAACCGACGATGGATCAAATCAAGTATTAACAGATTTAGAAAATCACAAATATGAAATTGTCTATTTACTAGGAGTAGATAGTTTAAAATTCAAAAAACAAAATGAATTTATTATATATCAAGGTAGTCATGGTGACAAAGGCGCAGAAATTGCTGACATAATATTACCAGGATCCGCTTACACTGAGCAAGATGGTTATTTTACAAATTTAGAAGGAAAATTACAAAAAGCATTTAAGGCATCATACCCACCAGGCGATGCAAAAGAAGATTGGAAAATAATAAATGAATTATCTGAAGTTATAACTCATAAAAAATTATTTAATAACAAAGTTGATTTAGAAAATAACATGTTAAATTATTTAAATTTGTTTAAAGAAAAAAATTTAACCAAAAAATTTTGTGAATGTACTGACTTGTCTTTCTCGAACGAAAAATTGATAATTAAATATAAAGATTACTATTATTCAAATTCAATTGCCAGAGCCTCAAAAACAATGTTTGATTGTAGAAATTCAAAAAATCATATTAAAGCCACTGGAACAGAAGGGTAAAAATGTTTGAATATTTTAATATAGTTTTACTAGAAAGTTATAAAATTTTATTTTTATTAGTACCGGTATTAGTTTCGGTTGCAATGATTGTTTGGTTGGATAGACGAATTTGGGCTTTTGTACAAAAAAGACGTGGTCCAAATGTAGTCGGTCCTTTTGGATTATTTCAATCTTTAGCTGATGCTTTAAAATATATCTTTAAAGAAATAATTATTCCAGCAAGTTCTAATAAAATTATTTTTATTTTGGCACCTATAGTCACAATGACTTTAGCTTTGATAGCTTGGGCCGTAATTCCTTTTAGTGAGACACATGTGCTAGCCAATATAAATGTTGGTATCCTTTATTTATTTGCTGTTTCATCTTTGGGAGTTTATGGAATCATTATGGGAGGTTGGGCATCTAACTCTAAATATCCTTTTCTTGGAGCAATAAGATCTGCTGCACAAATGGTTTCGTATGAAGTTTCTATAGGCATAATTATAATAAATGTTCTTTTATGTGTGGGATCATTGAATCTTAATGACATTGTTTTAGCACAAAAGAAAATTTGGTTTATAATACCTTTATTTCCTATGTTTGTTATTTTTTTTATATCTGCCTTAGCGGAAACAAATAGACCTCCTTTTGATTTACCGGAAGCAGAAGCTGAACTGGTTTCTGGTTATCAAACTGAATATTCTGGAATGATGTATGCAATGTTTTGGTTAGGCGAATATGCAAATATTTTATTAATGTGCGCAATGGGTTCGATATTGTTTTTAGGAGGATGGTTACCACCAGTAGAAATTTTTCCCTTTAACTTAATACCTGGAGCACTTTGGTTAATTTTTAAAATATTGTTATTATTTATTCTTTTTGCATTAGTAAAAGCAATAGTTCCAAGATACAGATATGATCAACTCATGAAATTAGGTTGGAAAATATTTTTACCTTTTTCATTAATTTGGGTGGTTATCACTGCAAGTTATTTGTTTTATTTTAATTTACTACCAACTATTTAATTATGAAAATTTTTAGAATATTTAAAACAATTTTTTTAATAGATTTTTTACTTGCATTCTTCATTGCTATTAAAGAAATTTTCAAAAGCAAAAAAACTATCAACTACCCATTTGAAAAAGGGAAAATAAGTCCTAGATTTAGAGGAGAGCATGCACTGAGACGATATCCTAATGGTGAAGAAAGATGTATTGCTTGCAAACTTTGCGAGGCAGTATGTCCAGCTCAGGCAATTACCATTGAGTCCACTGAAAGAGAAGACGGAAGCCGTAAAACTACTAGATATGACATTGATATGATGAAATGTATTTATTGTGGATTGTGTGAAGAATCTTGCCCAGTAGATGCTATTGTTCAAGGACCCAACTTTGAATTTTCAACTGAAACAAGAGAAGAACTTTATTACAACAAGGAAAAACTTTTAGATAATGGTGATAGATGGGAAAATATTTTAGCTGCTAATATCAAAGCAGATAGTTTTTACAGATAGTAATATGTTAGCTCATGCAATATTTTTTTATACATTTTCATTTATAGCAATTATTTCAGCTATAATGTTAACTGTTTCAAAAAATACAGTCCATTCAGTTTTCTTTTTAATCTTAGATTTTATTAGTATTTCTTGTTTATTTATTATGATTGGCGCTGAATTCTTAGGAATGATGATGTTGATTGTTTATGTTGGAGCTGTAGCTGTCTTGTTTCTTTTTGTTGTAATGATGTTAAATGTAACACAACAAGAAAATCAATGGTTTATTTCAACTAAAAGTTCTACACATTTACCAGTTGGCTTATTGATTAGTTTAGTTGTTTTTTTTGAATTAATAGTAGTAATTGGTGGTTGGAAATTTAAACCAGATTTGGTTACAACAATGTCATTATCGATTAATCAAAATACTACAAATACACACTCATTAGGAAATGTTATTTATACAGATTATATACATATATTTCAGCTAAGTGGTATGATTTTACTTGTTGCCATGATAGGTGCAATTGTTCTTACATTTAGGCAAAGACCAGGTGTAAAAAGACAAAGTTACTTTAAACAAATTTCCAGAGAAAAATCTGAAGGAGTTAAATTAGTAGATGTAGAAAGCAACAAAGGAGTTAATCTTGATGATTGATATTGGTTTAGGTCACTATTTAACACTTGGTGCAATTATTTTTACAATTGGTGTTATTGGAATTTTTTTAAATAGAAAAAATATTATTGTAATATTAATGAGCATTGAACTTATTTTGTTAGCCGTTAACATTAACTTAGTTTCTTTTTCGATATTTTTAAACAATTTAATAGGCCAAGTATTCACAGTGTTTATATTGACTGTTGCTGCTGCCGAAGCAGCTATAGGATTAGCAATTATTGTTGTTTACTATAGAAATGCAGGCACAATAAGCGTTGAAGAAATAAATAAATTAAAAGGATGATTATGGAATTAGCTTTATTATTTCTTCCTCTAGCATCTTTCATTATTTCAGGTTTTTTTGGAAAATATATTGGAGATAGAATATCCGAAATTATTACAAGTTTATTGGTTTCTGTATCAGCTATACTAGCTTTAATTATTTTTTACGAAGTCATAACAGAAGGGTACACTAATAATGTTGTTATAGCTTCATGGATTAATTCAGGATCATTAAATGTTAATTGGTCAATTAAAGTTGATGCTGTATCTGCGGTAATGCTTGTAGTTGTTACATTAATTTCTTCATTAGTTCATATTTACTCAATTGGTTATATGTCTCATGACTCACACAAACCAAGATTTATGGCCTACTTGTCGCTTTTTACTTTTGCAATGTTGACTTTAGTAACCTCAGATAATTTTTTACAATTATTTTTTGGATGGGAAGGTGTTGGACTTTGCTCATATTTTTTAATTGGTTTTTGGTTTAAAAAAGATTCTGCAAATGCAGCAGCTATAAAAGCTTTTGTAGTTAATAGAGTTGGTGATTTTGGTTTTGCATTGGGAATATTTTTAATTTTTTATTTATTTGGAACAGTAAATTACAATGAAGTATTTCAACAAATTCCACAGAATCTGAACAATAAATTAACTATTTTAGGGCTTCAACTTAACTCAATAGATTTAATTTGTATGCTTCTATTTATTGGAGCTATGGGTAAATCTGCACAAATATTATTGCACACTTGGCTTCCTGATGCAATGGAAGGACCAACACCTGTTTCTGCATTAATTCATGCTGCCACAATGGTTACAGCTGGCGTTTTTCTGGTTGTTAGGTGCTCACCTATTTTTGAATATTCTCAATTTACATTAAATATAATTACTTTTGTTGGAATGATCACAGCATTTTTTGCAGCAACAGTTGCTTTAGTACAAAATGATATAAAAAAAATTATAGCATATTCTACATGTAGCCAATTAGGTTACATGTTTTTTGCAGCTGGAGTTGGCGCTTATAATGTTGCTATGTTCCATTTGTTCACACATGCTTTTTTTAAAGCTTTATTATTTTTAGGTTCTGGATCAATCATACACTCTTTCAAAGATGAGCAAGATATTAATCAAATGGGAGGGGTATGGAAAAAATTACCATATACATGGGTTTTAATGATCATTGGAACTTTAGCATTAACAGGCTTCCCATTTTTGTCAGGCTTTTATTCTAAAGATGCAATAATTGAATATGCATATTTAAGAGGAAATACTGCCGGATATTATGCTGTCACCGTAGGAATCTTTACTGCTTTATTAACTTCAATTTATTCATGGAGGTTAATTTTTAAAACTTTCCATGGAGATTATAATAATAATAAATTGAAAATTGATACAATGCACGAATCCCCATTAGTTATGTTAATTCCTTTAATAGTACTAGCAATTGGCGCTGTATTTGCTGGTTACTTCTTTAAAGAATTATTTATTGGCCACTCTAGTAGCAATAATTTCTGGACTGATTCAATTAAATTTTTATCACCATTAAGTTTAGATCATCCTCCCTTATGGATAATTTATTTTACCCCAGTGATAGTAGTTTCATCTATACCATTTTCTTACTATTTATTTTTGAAAAATAAAAATATTACTAATTGGTTAAAAAATGAAAATAAACCATTATATAATTTCTTAATTAATAAATGGTACTTTGATGAATTATATGATTATATTTTTGTCAAACCATCAAAAAAAATTGGAATTTTCTTTTGGAAAAATATTGATGTAAAATTTATTGATAAATTTGGACCGGATGGAATATCTAATTTAATTAAAATTTTTTCAAATAAAGCAGTTAAATTTCAGAGTGGATATATTTATCAGTACGCATTTATTATGTTACTTGGATTTTCTGCACTGCTTACATACTTAATATTAATATAATGAATTTTCCAATTTTATCTTCATTAATATTACTGCCTTTAGTTGGTTCATTGTTTATACTATTTGTGAAAACCGATTCATCAAATAGCCATCAAAGTAGTAAGTATGTTGCTTTATTTACATCTTTTGTAAATTTTTTTATTTCAATTTATCTTTGGTATTTATTTGATAATACTATTTCTGAATTCCAGTTTGTTGAAGATAAAGAATGGTTAAGAGGATTTGTAAATTACAAAGTTGGAATAGATGGTATTTCTATACTATTTATTTTACTAACTACATTTATTACTCCTTTATCTATAATTTCAATAAATAATTCTATTTCATATAGATTAAAAGAATTTTTAATTGCAATTTTAGTTATGGAAAGTTTAATGATCGGTGTTTTTTGTTCATTAGATTTAATAATATTTTATTTATTTTTTGAAGGTGGTTTAATACCAATGTTTTTAATTATTGGTATTTGGGGAGGAACAAGAAGAATCTATTCGGCATTTAAGTTTTTTTTATTTACTTTATTAGGTTCTGTATTAATGCTAGTCGCAATAATTACTATATATTGGATAACAGGTACAACTGATGTTGTTCAACTTTATGAATTAGGAATTGATTGGAAATATCAAAATTTATTATGGCTAGCTTTTTTTAGTTCTTTTGCTGTTAAAACTCCAATGTGGCCTGTTCATACTTGGCTTCCAGATGCTCACGTTGAAGCTCCAACAGCTGGTTCTGTTTTTTTAGCGGCAATATTACTTAAACTGGCAGGATATGGTTTCATAAGATTTTCTCTAGGTTTATTTCCTATAGCTTCTGATTTTTTTACACCACTAATTTACTCTTTGAGTTTAATTGCTATTGTATTTATATCCCTCGTCGCTTTGATGCAAGATGATATGAAAAAATTGATTGCATATTCTTCAGTTGCGCATATGGGTTTTGTTACCCTGGGTATTTTTACTTTAACTCAACAAGGTATTGAAGGAAGTATAATTCAAATGATTAGTCATGGTCTTGTTTCAGCTGCTTTATTTTTATGTGTTGGTGTTCTTTATGATAGGACACATTCACGTCTTATTAGTAGTTATGGAGGTATAGTTTCTATTATGCCTAAATATGCAGTAGTTCTTATGATTTTTACACTTGCAGCAATTGGATTACCAGGAACAAGTGGCTTTATAGGTGAATTTTTAATTTTACTTGGTGCTTTTCAAAAGAGCTTTGTTACAGCTGCTATTGCAAGTTTAGGAGTTATTTTTGCAGCAGCTTATATGCTTTGGTTATATAAAAGAGTTGTCTTTGGAAATTTAATTAACAAAGAAATATTTAAAATTCCAGACTTAAATAAATCAGAAATATTTATTTTGTGGAGTTTGGCTATACCAACATTATTTTTTGGTTTTTATCCAGAGCCACTTATAAATACAATTGAAATTTCGATACAAGATTTGATCCAGATGTATGATTTGAACTTATCTTCCTATGCAGAATTTAATGGAGATGATTTAATTAAATGATTGATAATTTAAATTTTATATACCCCGAAATATTTATTTCATTATCAATAATGTTTTTACTTTTATTAGGTGTATTTAAAAAAAATAGTAATAGTTTAGTTTACAATCTTTCAATTATTTTTTTAATTTTTACTTTAGCTTTAATTTTTAACTATCCACTACAATCTAATATTAATTTATTTAATGATAGCTATGAAATAAATTTCTTTTCATCATTTATGAAAATTTTAACAATATCCTCAGGATCATTTGTGCTAATAGCTTCTTCAAAATACTTAAAAATATTTAAAATATTTCAAATTGAGTACTCAATCTTACTTCTTAGTTCAATACTGGGAATGATGGTAATGATTAGCTCTAACGATTTAATTGTTTTTTATATCGGTCTTGAACTTC